>JBAVKY010000303.1:0-1978 GCA_049688555.1 Propionicimonas sp. | reverse complement strand
GGAGTTGCCCGCGCAGCCACTTGCGGCGATCGCGCACCCGGTGGGCGTGCACTTCCACAACGGCGAAGGCGAAACCGGATCGTTTGGACTCGTCGACGAACAGTTGGACAGTCATGGGTTGGGTGTCACCCCGGCGCACGCCCGGGCGGCGGTGGACTTGGACACCCTCAGGACCGCGGCGATGGCTGACAGCGATTTGCCGGCGGCGCGCAGGGTTCGGGCGTGTTCGATCTGGATGTCGGTCAGGGTGGATGGGCGCACACCGTGTCGGCCGCGTGCCGCGGCGGCTTGGAGCCCGGCGATGGTCCGTTCCCGGATCAGCGATCTCTCGAACTCCGCCAATGCTGCCATGATTCCGAACAGCAGCCGCCCGCCGGAGGTGGTGGTGTCGATGGCCTCGGTGAGGCTGCGGAACCCGACCTGGCGTTTGTCCAGGTCGGCGATGGTGTTGATCAGGTGCGGCAGGCTGCGACCCAACCGGTCCAGGCGCCACACGACCAGGGTGTCCCCGGGCCGCAGGTAGTCCAGTGCTGCGGCGAGCTGGGCGCGGTCGTCCTTGGCCCCGGACGCGGTGTCGGTGAACACCTTCACGCACCCGGCGGCGGCCAGCGCGTCCTGTTGCAGGGCCGGGTCCTGCTCGGTCGTCGAGACCCTGGCGTACCCCACCGATCCCATCGGGTCATCGTCCCACAAACCTCAACTGGCGGGGTTGCGACACGAACGGTTCCGGTATGGGATTGCGGTACGGGGGGCCGTGCTCAGCTTTGACGCTCTTGGTGTCGAAGTCCGCAGTCGCCTGCACAGGTGTCCGAGGTCTTCTGCACGGCCGCCTTCGACGTTCCGATCAGTCCCCTCGCGGTGACGTGGGTTGCCGACAATGTCGACACGTTGCCAGTTGTGCGATCGGCCGCTGCGTGGCGCAGCGTCAGCTTGCCTCATGGCGATGCCGATGTGCGCTATCGCGACTTCGGGCGACTGGGAGAGGGGCTCAAGGTCGGGGACGTAGGGGCGTTACGCACGACAGGGATCTCCGCCGCTAGCACCTCTAACGCTTCCTGCGCCGATGCTGCCCCAATCAGCACCCGTTGTGTCAGTCCGTTGCTCAGGCTGACTAGTCGCAGCGCCTCACGGGGCACTTGATCGCGTGGCGTACCCATAGCGGATAGCAGCGTCTGGGCCTCCTTGATCGTCCCCTGTGCGGACTCGGCGATGATCGCCCCGATCGCGGGATCGATGCCACCGCGGACCAGGTACGCGTACCAGACGGCGACACCGAGGCGGAACGATGTCGTGTGTGGGATGGGTTCGGCGAGCAGATCCCGGAGCGCTTCGTGAGGCTCGAGCGAGGCGGCGCGGTTGGCGTACCGGTCCGAGGCGCGCTCAACGATGGCGCGGCATCCGGCCAGGATGAGGTCGTCCTTGGAGGCGAAGTAGTGCTGGATCCGGCCCACCGAGATCCCGGTCGCCTGTGCAACCGCCTGATAGGTCACCCCTTCGATCCCCCGCCCGTTGATCACCGCCCACAGACCGACGATGATCTCCGCTCGACGCTGTTCGTGGTCCACTCGCTTCGGCACAGCTTTACAATATATCCGTACCGTGAAACTATGCAGTATGGACATACCGCAACAAATGGTCGTTGCGCCCACACCGGATCAGCGCCCCCGCCTGGCTCGCCGCTGGACCCGTCGGCTGGGCAAGTGCCTGGTGATCCTGCTGACCGTGGCCGGTGCGTGGAGTATCTACCGCACCTTTGCCGGCGAACCAGAGGTCGGCTTCTTCCGCTCCGAGGAGGGTCGCACCGAGTACGTCAAGCATTACAGCGATGCGATGGCCAAACTCCCGGCACCGTCGGCCACGCATGATGTCCGCACCGACTTCGGGGTGGTCCGGGTATACGAGTGGAGTAGACCGGAGACCGCCGATACGGTGCCCGTGGCCTTGGTTCCTGGCCGGTCGTCTGGGGTACCGATGTGGG
>JBAVKY010000302.1:0-20308 GCA_049688555.1 Propionicimonas sp. | reverse complement strand
CCCCGAGGGTGAGGCGGCCATTGACCCGGACGCCCGGCAGCTGCCTCGGCTCGAGTTCCTCGTACTGGGCGACCAGGGCCTGGGTGAGCGCTTGGAAGGCGGACTTGTCCTCGGCCGTCCACCAGTCGCGCAGCAGGCCGTCCCCGTCGCACGTCGAACCCTGGTCGTCGAAGCCGTGTCCGATTTCATGGCCGATGACCGACCCGATGGCGCCATAGTTGACCGAGTTCGGGGCGTCGGCATCGAAGAAGGGGGGTTGCAGGATGGCCGCGGGGAAAACGATCTCGTTGCGCAGCGGGTGGTAGTAGGCATTCACGGTCTGGGGGGTCATCAGCCATTCGTGCTTGCGGATCGGACCGCCCAGCTTGCTGATCTCGTCATCGAAACTGAACGCCAAGGCGCGCAGCGCGTTGCCGAGCAGATCATCGGCCTCCACCTGGAGAGCCGTGTAGTCCTTCCAGATGTCCGGGTAGCCGATCTTCGGGGCGAACTTCGCCAGTTTCGCTAGTGCTTCGGTGCGGGTCTCGTCGGTCATCCAGGTAAGCCGGCTGATGGAGGCGTGATAGGCCTCGATCAGGTTGGCCACCAGTTCGTCCATGCGCGCCTTGGCGACGGCTGAGAAATGCCGTTCGACATAGAGCTTTCCGACAGCCTCGCCGAGGAAGCGTTCCACCAGATCGACCCCGCGCTTCCAGCGTTCCCGGATCACGGGCGTTCCCTGCAGCACCGTGCCATAGAAGTCGAACCGCGCTTGCGCCAGAGGTTCGGGCAGGTAGGGCGAGAGCAGGGAGACGGCGGCCCAGCGGGCCCACGCTTTCCAGTCCTCCACCCGGGATCGCGTGAGCAGCCGGCTCAACCCGGCGACGAAGGACGGCTGCATCACGATCACTTCGTCGACCGCGATCCCGGCAACGGCGAGGATCGAGCTCCACGGCAGGCCGGTGGCGTCCAGCTCGGTAACTGGTGTCGGGTTGTACATCGCCACGATGTCGCGGGTGCGAACCTTGTCCCAGTGCAAGGACGCGGTCTCGGTCTCGAGGCCGAGGACGACGGACCCCGCGCTCACGCTGAGTCCGGCCAGCGCATGCGTCCGGTCAAGGTGGTCGGCGTAGGCCGCCAGGATGGAGCTGTGGGCTTCCAGCCGGTAGTACTCCTCGTCGGGCAGCCCGAGTCCGGATTGGGCGAGGAAGAGCGCGTAGCGGGTCGGCTGGCCAGGGTCTGAATCGACGTCGACCGCGAACGGGGCACCGGTCCCGCGGCGCAGGCTCCGCCCGAAATAGGCGAGCAGGTCGTCGAGGGTGGCGATCCGGTCGATTTCGGCAAGGATCGGCGCGAGCGGGTCAAGCCCACGTGCCTCGACTTGCTCGGTGTCCATGAACGAGGCGAAAAGCGCCTCCAGCTTCGCTGCCTCGGATCCCGGCGCCGAACCGGTCAGACTCGTGACGATGTCACGAATCGCGACCTCCGCCGCGTCGCGAAGATCCAGAAAGGCCCCGGCTGCGGGCTTGTCGTCGGGAATCACCACGCTGTCCAGCCAGCGACCGTTGACGTGGCGGTAGAGGTCGTCCTGGGGACGGACGGCAGGGTCGAGGTCGAATCCAGTCACAGCGGTCACCCTACCCGCGCCGGTGGCGAACCACCCGGGCAGGCCCAGCGGGTTTGCTATGTTGCCCTCAGCGCAGGCGTGCCTGCTCGTTCGCCGATTCTCTGGAGGTCTTCATGAGTAGTTCTGAACCAACAGGACCCGCCGAGGCCTACTCGCTGAGCGTCGCCGACACGCTGGATGGCCTCACGGTGACGCCGGAGGGGCTGAGTTCGGACGAGGCGGCCAGCCGGCTGCGTCGGATGGGGCCGAACCGGCTTCCAGAGCCGCCCCGGGACGGGCCGCTGAAGCGGTTCCTGTCGCATTTCGACGACGTGTTGATCTACATCCTGCTCGGGGCCGCCGCCCTGAAGGCGGCGATGGGGGAGTGGATCGACTTCTGGGTCATCCTCGCGGTCGCCGTCATCAACGCGGTGATCGGGTTCGTCCAGGAAGGCCGCGCCGAAGAGGCGCTGGCCGGCATCAAGGCGATGCTGTCGGCCGACGCACAGGTGCGCCGCGACGGCACCTGGGTCTCGGTGCCCGCCGAGGAGTTGGTGCCGGGCGACATCGTCCGGGTCGCTCCGGGTTCGCGGGTACCCGCCGACCTGCGGCTGGTCGAGGCCAGCAACCTGCGGGTCGAGGAGGCCGCGCTCACCGGCGAAGCCGTGCCTTCGGAGAAGTCGCTGACGCCGGTGGCCGTCGGGACGGGGATCGGAGATCGCAGTTCGATGCTGTTCTCGTCCTCGATCGTGGTGGCTGGGCAAGGCGTCGGCGTGGTCACCGCCACCGGGCCCGAGGCGGAGATCGGGCGGATCACCACGATGATCTCCGACATCGAGGCCTTCGACACCCCGCTCACGCGGCAGATCACGGCCTTCGGGAAGCAGTTGTCGATCATCATCGCGCTGATGGCGGTGGTCATGGTCGTCATCGGCAAGCTGTGGCACCAGATGCCGGCGGGCGAGCTCATCTCCGCCACGATCGGCTTCGCGGTGGCAGCGATCCCCGAGGGCCTGCCGGCATTGGTCACCATCACGCTGGCGCTGGGTGTGCAACAGATGGCGAAGCGAAATGCCATCATCCGCAAGCTGCCTGCCGTCGAAACCCTCGGTTCGGTGACCCGGATCTGTTCGGACAAGACGGGCACGCTGACCACCAACGAGATGACCGCCCGATCCGTGCTCACCAGAGCCGCCCGCTACGAGGTGGAGGGGCTGGGCTACGATCCCGCGGGCGGGGTCACGTTCGCAGGGCAGTCGGTCGGGTTGGAGGGACGGGGCGACCTGCGAGCCCTGGTCACCGTGATGAGCGTGGTGAACGACGCCGTGGTCAGCCAGACCGACGGCCGCTGGGGGCTGGTCGGCGAACCGACCGAAGGGGCGCTGGCTACCCTCGGGATGAAGCTGGGCTTCGATCCGGCGGCCTACCCACGCACGGCGGTGCTCCCCTTCGATTCCGAACACAAGTACATGGCCACCGCCAACGTCACTCCCGAAGGTCATCGGGTGATCCTCGTCAAGGGCGCTCCCGATCGGTTATTCGATCGCAGCGCCACGCAACTGTCGGCCACCGGGCACGCCGAACAGCTCGACCGTCCCTGGTGGGACGCCCAGGTCGAGGAACTGTCCAGCCAGGGCCTTCGGGTGCTCGCCGCCGCAATGCGGCCATTGCCGGGGGATTCCCTCGAGCACCACGACCTGACCGATCTGATGCTGATCGGGATCACCGGCATCGTTGACCCGCCGCGGCCTGAGGCGATCACAGCGATCGCGGCCTGCCACACCGCGGGGATCAAGGTGACGATGATCACCGGTGACCACGCCGGCACCGCCACGGCGATCGCGCGTGAGATGGGAATCTTCGACGACGCCAGTGAGGAGGCCGTCACCGGCGCCGAACTGGAAGCGGCCACTGACGCTCAGCTCCGCGAGATCGTGAACCGGACCGAGACCTTCGCCCGCACCAGCCCAGAGCACAAATTGCGCCTGGTGAAGGCCATGCAGGCGAACGGCGAAGTGGTCGCTATGACCGGGGACGGGGTGAACGACGCCCCGGCCCTGAAGCGGGCGGATGTCGGTGTAGCGATGGGCATCAAGGGCACCGAGGCGACCAAGGAGGCCGCCGAGATCGTGCTGGCCGATGACAACTTCACCACCATCGAGTTCGCCGTCGAAGAGGGGCGCCGGATTCACGACAACCTGCACAAGTCCGTGTTGTTCCTGCTGCCGACCAACGGGGCCCAGTCGCTCGTGGTGCTGGTCGCCGTGCTCTTCGGGCTGACCATGCCGCTGGCGCCCGTCCAGATCCTCTGGGTGAACATGATCACGGCCCTGACCCTGTCGCTCGCGCTGGCCTACGAACCGGCGGAGCCCGACATCATGACGCGACCGCCCCGGCCACCGGGTGCCCCGCTGGTGAACGCACGCTACCTGCCACGGCTGGCAGTCGCCTCGGCGCTGATCGCGGCCTCAACCCTGGGGGCCTTCCTGATCTCCCGAGCACTGGGCAACGAGCTGGCGGTTTCGCAGACCTGGGCGGTGAACACCCTCGCGCTGGGCCAGGCCGCCTACCTGTTCAACGCGCGCTTCCTGCGGGAATCGAGCGTGCGCAAGGAGGCGTTGAGCGGCAACCCGGTCGCCTGGATCGTGGTCGGTATTCTCCTCGCGCTGCAGGTCGGCTTCGTGTACCTGCCGGTGCTGCACACCTGGTTCGGCTCGGCGCAGGTGGATGTGCTGGGCTGGCTGGTGCCCCTCGGCTTCGCTGCGGTGATCTTCGTGCTGACCGAGGTAGCCAAGGCCGGGTTCAGGGCTCGTGAACTCGGCTGAGGGGATGGATTCCACGGCGGACGTGCTCTGCCGGATCATGGCAGGCGACCTGCCGGCCGAGGTCGTCTGGCGGGACACCGACCTGATCGCATTCCTCGATCACCGGCCGGTGTTCAAGGGCCATGCGCTGGTCTGCCCGACCCAGCATGTTGCGGGCCTGACCGAACTGCCGGACGCCTTGGTGGCCCCGCTGTTCACGCTGGTTCGACGGGTGGCGGGGGCGATGGTGACCGGTCTCGGCGCTCAGGGGAGTTTCAGCGGCATCAACACGACCATCAGCCAGTCGATCCCTCACCTGCACGTCCACGTCATCCCCCGCTCCCACGGGGACGGCCTGCGCGGCTTCTTTTGGCCGCGGGTGCGCTACGCCGACGATGAGGCCGCTGCCTACGCCGGACGGTTGCGTGCGGCTCTGCGCTGACCAGCGTCGCTGACCAGCGTCGCTGGCCGCGCGGCCACGACGCTCAGAGCGCGGTGGCGACCGTCCAGGTATCGCCGCCGGCCAGCAGCCCCTGCAGTTCGGCCATCCGCTGATCGGGGGAATCCGCCACGCTGACCTGCGCTCGGGCCAGGTCGTCGTAGGCCGGGCGCTGCACCTCACGGAAGATGCCGATCGGCGCCGTCCGCACCTGCCCGGCGTCGGTGAGCCGCGAGAGCGCGAAAGCGAGCGACGGATCCTCGTGGTGGGCATCGTGAACCAGCACCTGGTCGAGTCCCACCTCGGCGACGTCGGCGATGCCCAGCGAACCGTCCGCGCGACGCACCACGCCTCGGCGGCCCTCAGCGCCGAAAGTGATCGGTTCCCCGTGCTGCAGCGGGATCAGCCCGGACTCCGGTCCCTTGAGTTGGTCGAAGGCGCCGTCGTTGAAGATCGGGCAGTTCTGGTAGATCTCCACGAACGAGGCGCCGCGGTGGTTGACGGCTGCGGTCATGACCTCCAAGAGGTGGGCTCGGTGCGAGTCCACGGTCCGAGCCACGAAGCTCGCCTCGGCCCCCAGCGCCAGCGAGATCGGGTTGAACGGGGCATCAACCGAACCCACAGGAGTGGACTTGGTGACCTTGCCCTGCTCGGAGGTGGGGGAGTATTGGCCCTTGGTGAGCCCGTAGATCCGGTTGTTGAAGAGCAGGATCGTGATGTTCACGTTGCGCCGCAAGGCATGGATCAGGTGGTTGCCGCCAATGCTGAGGGCGTCGCCGTCCCCGGTCACGACCCACACCGCGAGGTCATCGCGAGCCATCGCGATCCCGGTGGCGATCGCCGGCGCCCGACCGTGGATCGAGTGCATGCCGTACGAATCGACGTAGTAGGGGAACCGCGACGAACACCCGATTCCCGAGACGATGACCGTGTTCTCCTTCTTGATGCCGAGCTGCGGCATCAAGGCCTGGAAGGTGGCCAGGACGGCGTAGTCACCGCAGCCGGGGCACCACTTCACCTCTTGGTTTGAGGTGAAGTCCTTGCGATTCAGCGGCGACAGGCTGAGCGGGATGCGTCCTAGCCCGCCCAGCGGCGTCGGGGTGCCGGCCACGGAGCTGGTTGTCGCGGTGCTCATCGGGTGGACTCCTCATCGACGATGGCGTGCAGGTCGGCGGCCAACTCCTCGGTTGAAATCGGGAGGCCACGGACTCGCGAGTAGCTCTCGGCGTTCACGAGGTAGGTGGCTCGCAACACCATGGCGAGCTGGCCGAGGTTCATTTCCGGCACGATCACCCGGTCGTAGCTGCGCAGAACTTCCCCGAGGTTGGGTGGCAGCGGGTTCAGGTGGCGCAGATGCAGCGTGGCGATCGCCCTCCCGGAGTTGCGCACCTGGCGCGCGGCAGCCGAGATCGTCCCGAACGTGGAACCCCAGCCGACCACCAACACCCTGGCTGAACCGCTCGGATCGGTTGCCGCCGCAGGCGCCAGGTCTGCGGCAATGCCAGCCACCTTACGTGCCCGCAGGTTCACCATGAAGTCGTGATTGGCCGGGTCGTAGGACACATTGCCGGAGCCGTCGGCCTTCTCGATCCCCCCGATCCGATGCTCCAACCCGGGGGTGCCCGGGATCGCCCAGGCGCGTGCCAGCTTGTCATCGCGCAGGTACGGCCAGAACTCGCCGTCGTCGCGGTTCGGCTCGGTGGCGAAGTTCGGCTCGATCGAGGGCAGCGCGGCGACATCCGGGATCAGCCACGGTTCGGCGCCGTTGGCCAAGGCGCCGTCGGTGAGCACGATCACGGGCGTGCGGTAGGTGATCGCGATTCGGACGGCCTCGAAGGCCGCGGCGAAGCAGTCTCCCGGGGAGGCTGCCGCGATCACCGGCACCGGGGCCTCGCCGTGGCGACTGAACAGGGCCTGGCTGAGGTCAGCCTGCTCTGTCTTGGTCGGCATGCCGGTGGCTGGCCCGGCCCGCTGGACGTCGCAGATCACCAGCGGGAGTTCCTACATCACCGCTAGCCCGATGGTCTCGGCCTTCAGCGACATGCCGGGGCCCGAGGTGGCGGTTACGCCCATGTGGCCGGCGAAGGAGGCCCCCAAAGCGGCGCCGACGGCGGCGATCTCGTCCTCGGCCTGGAACGTCATCACGCCGTGCTGTTTGGTGACGGCCAGGTGGTGCAGCACGTCGGAGGCCGGGGTGATCGGGTAGGCGCCCATGAACAAGGGCAACCCGGCTTTCGCAGCACCGGCCATCAAGCCGTAGGCGAGTGCCCGGTTTCCCGAGATCTGCCGGTAGGTGCCGGCTGGGACGGGGGCTGCCGCGATCTTGTAGCGGGTGGCGAACAGTTCGGCGGTCTCGGCGAAGGCGTAGCCGGCCTTGAAGGCGGCGACGTTCGCGTCCCGCACCTGGGGCTTGCTCGCGAACTTCTTCTCCAAGAACGCCAAGGTGCCCGCGACGGGACGATCGAACATCCAGTCGAGCAGGCCGAGGGCGTACATGTTCTTCGTGCGGACGGCCTCCTTGCGGCCCAGGCCCAGCTTGATGACCGAAGCGATCGCCTGTCCCGACAGGTCGATGGGGTAGACCCGGAAACCGTCCAGGCTGCCATCGGTGAGGGGGTCGGTGGCGTACCCCACCTTGGCGAGGTTGCGCGGTGTGAAGTCGGCGCTGTCAGCGATCAAGATGCCGCCAGGGGCAAGATCAGCGATGTTGGCCCGCAACGCCGCCGGGTTCATGGCTACCAGGACCTCCGGCCGGTCGCCCGGGGTCTGCACGTCGTAGTCGGCGAACTGCAGCTGGAAACTCGAGACCCCGGCGACCGTGCCGGCCGGGGCACGGATCTCGGCGGGGAAGTTGGGCAGCGTCGAGAAGTCGTTGCCGGCCACGGCGGTGTCATGCGTGAACCGATTGCCGGTGAGCTGCATCCCATCACCTGAGTCCCCGGCGAAGCGGATCACCACATGATCGAGTGTTGTGATGGAGGTCATGCGATGGCTTCCTTGGGGTTGATTCGTTCCCGGGCGTCGGGCAAGCCTACCCCGTGGGTGACGGCTTTCCGATAACGGTCGACGATGCCGCCGACGACCAAGGGGTGCACGCCCACGGGGGCGGACACCAGGTTCGCCCCGGCGGCGTGTAGACGGTCGGCGAAGACTCCCGGGGCGAGCAGGTAGCTCGCGATGCTGACCGTGGTGTGACCGGCGGCGCGCAGCCCAGCCACAGCTTCCGCCGGCGTCGGGGCAGCGGCGGTCAGGTAGGCCGGCGCCGTGGGACGACCGAGCCGGCGGCCAAGGTCGGTGGCGGCCAGGGCGACCTGGGTGTTCGAGGCCTCCCGCCGCGAACCGGCCGCGGCCAACACCACCGCGTCGCCGGGACCGCCGGCTTCCTCGAGGCGGGCGATCACCGCGTCCAGCAGGCTCGGGCCGAGCACCGGCGTCAGCCGCGCCCGTCCACCGCTGGCACGGATCGCGGCAGGCAGGTCGGAGTTCACGTGGTATCCGGCGGTCAGGAAGCAGGGCACGACGATGGCGTTCCCGAGACTGCTGAGGGTGTCGGTGAGCGTGGGCGTCAGCACGTCAGCCCAGCCGAGGTGGACGGTGACCCCGGGCAGCCGGGTGGCCACCGCCAGCAGCAGCTCTGCGGCTACCTGCTGACCGGCCGGTTTCGCGGTGCCGTGCAGTGCCAGGACGAGATGAGGGCGTGTCATATCGACCAGTTCTGTGAATCGTCGAAGGAATCGCCGAACGCTACGTGGCCGCGGATCATTCCGGCCGCCAGGGTTTGCCCGGTCTGTGGGTCGATCAGCAGGAACGCCCCGCCGGTGCGGCTGTTGGTGTAGTCCTCGGCCAGGATCGGGGTCGCGAGCCGCAGCTTGATCCGTCCGATGTCGTTGAGATCGAGGGTTTCGGTCGCGACCGGAGCCATCGCGTCCAGGTCAAGGCGCCCGCGGAGCTCGCGCACCACACCGTGGACGGTGCGGGTGGAGTGCTTGAGCAGCACCTTGGCACGGGGGCGCAACGGTCGCTCGGCCAACCAGCACACCATGGCATCGACATCCTGGGTCGGAGCGGGCGCATCGGCGACCGAGCTGATCAGTGCACCGCGGGCCAGGTCGACCTCGTCGGTCAGCCTCAGCGCGACGGACTGGCCGGCCACCGCCTCGTCGAGGGACACCCCGGCGAGGTCGATGCCGGCGATCCGGCTGCGGACCCCCTCCGGCAGCACCACGACGGGATCGCCGACGCGCACCCGCCCCGAAGCCACGATCCCGCCGTAGCCGCGGTACTCGATGTGCCGCGGGTCCAGGGCCGCCGATTGCGGACGCAAGGTCAGCTGCACCCCGAACCGGAAGCCTTCGTCGCGGGGAGCGACGTCGAGGTTCTCGAGCAGTTCGAGCAGGCCAGGGCCGGAATACCACGGCGTGCGGGTCGATCGCTCCACGATGTTGTCGCCCACCAGCGCCGAGACCGGCAGGGTGACCAGCTCACCCAGCCCCAGGTCGGCGGCGATCCCGGCGAGTTCATCGGCGACCTCGCGGTACCGGGCCTCGTCGTAGTCGACCAGGTCGATCTTGTTGATGGTCACGATCACGTGCGGAACCCGCAGCAGGGCGGCCACCGCCAGATGGCGGCGCGTCTGCTCGAGGCCGCCCTTGCGGGCGTCCACCAGCAGCACCAGCACGTCGGCGGTCGAGGAGCCGGTGACGGTGTTGCGGGTGTATTGCACGTGCCCGGGGCAGTCAGCCAGGATGAAGCTGCGCTTGGCGGTGGCGAAGTAGCGGTAGGCAACGTCGATGGTGATGCCCTGCTCGCGTTCGGCGCGCAGTCCGTCGGTCAACAAGGCGAGGTCGACCTGGCCAAGGCCGCGCTCCCGGCTGACCCGCTCGACGGCCTCCAGTTGGTCGGTGAGCACCGACTTCGAGTCGTGCAACAACCGGCCGACCAGTGTCGACTTGCCGTCGTCCACCGAGCCGGCGGTCGCCAGCCGGAGCAGGGAGCGGGTGTGGCTGGCGCTCATCAGAAGTAGCCTTCCTTCTTGCGATCCTCCATGGCGGCCTCCGTCAGGCGGTCGTCGGCCCGGGTGGCCCCGCGTTCGGTGATCCGGGTCGCTGCGACCTCGATCAGGACGTCGGCGATGGTGTTGGCCTCCGATACGACCGCGCCGGTGCACGACATGTCGCCGACGGTGCGGTAACGCACCCGCCTGGTCGCCACCGGCTCGCTGGGCCGCGGCTGGCTCACCTCGCTCACCGCCAGCCACATCCCGTCCCGCTGGAACACCTCGCGGTCGTGGGCGTAGTAGAGCTCTGGCAAGTCGATGTCCTCACGGGCGATGTAGTGCCAGACGTCCAGTTCCGTCCAGTTCGACAGCGGGAACACCCGGACGTGCTCACCGGGTCGGTGCCGGGGGTTGTACAGGTTCCACAGCTCCGGACGCTGGTTGCGGGGGTCCCACTGGCCGAACTCGTCGCGCAGGCTGACCACGCGCTCCTTCGCCCGAGCCTTCTCCTCGTCGCGGCGGCCGCCGCCGAAGACCGCATCGAACCGGTGCTCGGCGATGGCGTCGAGCAGCGGCTGGGTCTGCAGCGGGTTCCGGGTGCCGTCGGTGCGCTCCAGCAGCCGTCCGTCGTCGATGTAGTCCTGCACGCTGGCCACCACCAGGCGCAGGCCCTGGCGCGCCACAACCCGGTCGCGGTAGGCCAGCACCTCGGGAAAGTTGTGCCCGGTGTCCACGTGCAACAACGGGAACGGCACTCGTCCCGGCCAGAAGGCCTTCGCCGCGAGGTGCAGCATGACCACCGAGTCCTTGCCGCCGCTGAACAGCAGAACAGGTCGTTCCAACTCAGCGACGGCCTCGCGGATGATGTGGATGCCTTCGGCTTCGAGGACGTCGAGATGGCTCAGTGTCGTCATGCGTGCAACCCACATTCGGTCTTGGCGAGGCCGGCCCAGCGGCCGGCGCGCGGGTCTTCGCCGGCCTCGACCCGACGGGTGCAAGGGGCGCAGCCGATCGAGGGGTAACCCTCGGTGAGCAGCAGGTTGATCGGCACCTGCTGCGTACCGGCGTAGTCCAGCAGGTCGTCGAAACTCCAGGCGGCGATCGGGTTGATCTTCACCATGGCGTGGGCGGCGTCCCACTCGACCAGCTCAGCGTTGGCGCGCAGCGCGTTGTCTTCGCGGCGGATGCCGGTCACCCAGGCCTCGTAGCCGGCCAGTTCGGCGTTCATCGGGTCGACCTTCCGCAACTGGCAGCACAGGGTGGGGTTCCGGTCGTGCAGTCTGGCTCCGTGGTCGGCGTCCTGCTCGGCGACGGTTCGTTCGGGCAGGACGTCGATGATGGTGGCGTCGATGACCGCGGCGAGGGCGTCGCGGGTGCCGATCGTCTCGGGGAAGTGGTACCCGGTGTCAAGGAAAAGGACGGCGACCCCGGGAGCATGCTTGGCCACCAGGTGGGGCAACACCGTGTCCCCAGCCATCGAGCAGGCGACGGCCAGCGTGCCGGGGAAGGTCCGGGCCGCCCAGGCGGCGACCTCGTCGGCGGAGGCGTCGGCCAAATCGAACGCGGCCTGCTCGACCAGCGCCTGCAGGTGCGCCGCGCTGCGGGCGCGTCCCGGCCCGTGGGAACGCAGCGTCATCGCAGCGCCTCCTCGTCCACCCGGTGGGCCCACGCGGCGAAACTCTCCTCAGGGGTACGGCCGGCCAGGTAGCTGCGGGTCACCCGTTCGACGTAGTCCGGCAAGTCGGTGGTGGTCACCTTGAGGCCCCGGACGGTCCGGCCGAGGCCGGCCTCGTCGCGTCCCGTCTGGGCCAAGCCGCCGCCGAGATGGACCTGGAAGGCGAACTCGTCATCCCCCTCAGCGGACTTGAGTAGTTGCCCCTTCAACCCGATGTCGGCTACCTGAATCCGGGCGCACGAGTTGGGGCAGCCATTGACGTGCAGGCTGATCGGACGGTCGAGCGTGACGTCGGACAGTCGCCGTTCCAGTTCCAGGACGGTCGTGCGCGCGGCACCCTTCGTCTCCACGAACGCGAGCTTGCAGTACTCGATACCGGTGCAGGCCATGGTGGCGCGCCGGAACGGGCTAGGGAAGGCCGTGAGCCCGAGAGGTTCGACTGCCGCCAGAAACGCGTCCAGGCGCTCGGGGTCGACGTCGAGCACCACCAACTTCTGGTGGGGCGTGAACCGGATCCGGCCGGAGCCGGCGGCCTGGGCGGCGTCCGCCAGCGTCTCGAGGATCGACCCTGACACGCGGCCCACGATCGGTGCCAACCCGACGTAGACCCGCCCGTCCGACTGCGGATGGACTCCGACATGGTCGGCCGGCAACGTGGACGGCGGGGGCTCGGGTCCATCAGCCAAGGCGTAGCCGAGGTACTCGGTCTCCAGGATCTGGCGGAACTTCTCCGCTCCCCATTGGGCAAGCAGGAACTTCAGCCGGGCCTTGGTGCGCAGGCGGCGGTAGCCGTAGTCGCGGAACAGGCTGATCACGCCGTGCCAGACCTCGGCGGCTTGGTCTTCGCGGACGAACGCGCCGAGCCGTTCGGCCAACCGCGGGGCAACGGACAACCCGCCGCCAACCCACAGGTCATAGCCCGGGCCGAGATCGGGGTGCGTCACGCCCACCAACGAGATGTCGTTGATCTCGTGCACGACGTCAAGGCTCGGGTGCCCGGTGATCGCCGACTTGAACTTGCGGGGCAGGTTGGACAGCGACTCATCGCCGATGAACCGTTCGAGGATCTCGGCGATCACCGGGGTGGGGTCGATGATCTCGTCGGCGGAGATCCCGGCCACCGGCGACCCGAGGATCACCCGCGGGGTGTCCCCGCAGGCTTCGATGGTCTGCATCCCGGCCGCCTCCAGCCGCTGCCAGATCTGCGGGACGGACTCGATCTCGATCCAGTGGTACTGGATGTTCTGCCGGTCGGAGATGTCGGCGGTGTCCCGGGCGAAGTCGCGCGAGATGCCCGCCAGGACGCGCAGTTGGTCGAGCGTCACGGCTCCGCCGTCGAGGCGGACCCGCAGCATGAAGTAGCGGTCCGACAGTTCGTCGGGGCCGAGCGAGGCGGTGCGCCCCCCGTCGATGCCCTGCTTGCGCTGGGTGTACAGCCCCCACCAGCGCATCCGACCGTGAAGGTCGTCCGCATCGATGGAGTCGAAGCCCTGCCGGGCGTAGACGTTCACGATACGGTCTCGGACATGGAGGCCGTCATCGGTGGCCTTGAACACTTCGTTCGGATTCAGCGGGATCTGACCGTCGATGGCCCACTGGCCCTCGGCCCGGGGCGGCCGTTGGGTTGCGCTCATGCTTCCTCACAGGTTCATGGACTCGGGTCACCCTGGCTGAGCGTGAAAGCATCCGGGGCACACGAGCCCTGCGGATTGAATGCGGGCGCGTCAGAACGCGCAACACATGAAGAGGCGCACCACAGCGACCTGGCGCGCGGCCACAGTCAACTCTCGTTCACCTGTCATGGGGAGCGACGCTAGCACGGATTGCTGACCGTTCAAGCATCGGCGGTCCACCTCCTGGGATGAGCGGGCTCGGATGGGCGGGATTAGGCTTAGCCCGGTATCGACAGATCGGACGACGGTGGTGGAATTGCGAAACGCCAGGCTGGCGGGCCTGTGGGCCGACGTGTCCGCCGCCTGGCTATTCCCCGCCGTCAAGCGCGGATTCCTTGGTACCTGCCTGCTCTTCCTGGGTTCTCTCACCCCCGCCTATCTGCCGCAGAACAGCCCGTGGTGGGAGTCGATGCGGGCGCTCGGACTGGACAATTGGCCGGCCAAGGCCTTTGGGACGGCGCTCGTGGTGGTGGGAGTCGCGCTGCTCGTCGAGGCGTGGTTCAGGCTGCGTCCCAGCCTCTACCTGCACGTCAAACACTGGGCGATCTGCTTGCTGTGGAGCCTGCCGCTGGTCTTCGCGCCGCCCATCTTCAGTCACGACGCGTATGCGTACGCCGCGGAAGGCTGGCTGTTGCGCAACGGGCTGAACCCGTACGAGAACCCGATCAGCGTGCTGCCCGGGGCGTTCGCCGACCAGGTGGCTTGGCTGTGGCGCTACACCACGGCGATGTACCCGCCGCTCAGCCTGGAGATCTTCCACGGGGCGGTGATCCTTGCGGGCAACAATCCGTACTACTCGGCGATGGCGATCCGGATCCCGGCGCTGATCGGCGTCGGCCTGATCATCTACTTCCTGCCGCGGTTGGCGCGCCGACTCGGCGCCGACCCGCAGGCCACAGCCTGGTTCTCCACGATCAATCCGATCCTGATCATCGACTACGTCGGCGGTGCCCACAATGACGCGCTGATGATGGGCCTCGTGGTTTTCGCCCTGTGGCTCGCCTTCAACGACCGCTTCTGGTGGGCTGCGCTCACCGTCGGGATCGCCGCGCAGATCAAGCAGCCGGCGCTGCTGGCGGTCTACTCCGTGGCGCTGATCAACCATCCATGGGAGTCCTTCGCCCTGCGGGACACGCTTCGGGCGCTGGGACGCATTGTGCTCGCCACCCTTGTTGCGGCCGCCACCTTCGTGGGCATCACGGCGGTCACGGGGCTCGGCTTCGGCTGGATCAACGCTGTCAACGTGCCGGGGATGGTGATCACCTTGGCGCCGTCCAGCCTGATCGGTGCCGGGTTGAAGCTGGTCTTCGACCTGCTGGGGTTGCCCGGGGTCGGTGACACCGCGAAGGTGATCGTCCGGGGGCTGAGCCTGCTGCTGACTGTCATTGCCATGGGGTACTTTGCCCTTGGCGTGGGTCGCAAGAAGCCGGTCACCTTTCTGAGTTGGTCCTACCTGGCGTTCGCCTTCGGGGGGCTCGCGATGCACAGCTGGTACCTGACCTGGGGCGGGTTGCTGCTGCCGCTGACGCGCCCGACGGAGCGGCTGATCGGCGTGGCGGTGACGCTGACCACCGTGCTGCTCGCCTACGGCGCCGGGAATCTCGCTTGGCGCAACGACGCTGTGGCCCTCGCTTTCGCGGCGCTGGCCTTGATGCTCACCCTGCTGTGGCGCCATTCCCAGGAACGCAAAGAACATCTGGCCAGCCTTGAAGGAGCAACCCGTGACTGAAGCCGAGGTACTGATCGAGGTCCGCGACGGCGTGGGCAAGATCCGGCTAAACCGCCCCAGGTTCATCAATGCCCTGACCCTCGGCATGATCCGAACCATCGCCAAGGCCCTGGACGCCTTCGCCGACGACCCCGCGGTGACCCGCGTGGAGCTCACGGGGGCGGGGGAGCGGGGGCTGTGCTCGGGCGCGGACGTCCGGGCCCTGCGCGCCGAGATCCTCGCCGGCGAGGACCCGATGCCCTTCTTCACCGAGGAATACGCGGTGAACCGGCGGATCCTGACCTACCCCAAGCCCTACGTGGCGCTGATGGACGGCATCACTATGGGCGGCGGTCTGGGGCTCTCGGTGCATGCCTCCGAGCGGGTGGTCACCCCAACCAGTCTCCTCGCGATGCCCGAAACCCAGATTGGGCTGTTCCCGGACGTCCTGGTGACCTGGCACCTGGCTCGGCTGACTGGTCAGCTGGGCGCCCATCTCGCGCTGACCGGGCAGCCTGTGGCAGCTGCGGACGCGCTCTGGCTGGGCTTGGCCGACCGTGCCGTCGGTGAGCTGCATGCCCCGACGCTGGCGACGGACCACGCCTGGATCACCGAGTGCTATGTGGCCGACGATGCCGTCGAGATCCTCGGACGGTTGGCCGGGCACCCGCATCCGTCCGCTCGCGCCGCGGCCGAAACCATTCGGACGCGCTCCCCGCTCTCGGTGGCGGTCACCCTTGAGGCGTTGCGACGCGCAGCCACGATGACGATGATCGACGAGCTGGTGGCCCAGGATCTGGCGCTGGCAGCCGCGCTGGCGACCGGGCCTGACTTCATCGAAGGCGTCCGGGCGCAACTGGTCGACAAAGACCGTAACCCGCGCTGGACGCATGCCAGCCTCGAGGAGGTCTCGCGCTCCGAGGTTCTAGCCTGCTTCGGGCCACCAGCCGCCAATCAGCGGTAATCCACCACGACCGGCGCGTGGTCGCTGAGGCGGGATTCGTAGTCGACCGCGCGATCGGTGCCGCCGCGCTCGGCCCGCCGGGCAAGGCCGGGGGAGGCGAGGTGGTAGTCGATGCGCCAGCCGGTGTCCTGGGCGAACGACTGCCCCCGCCAGGACCACCACGAATAGGGCCCGTCGACATCTGGGTGGAGCAGGCGCACCACGTCCACCAGGCTGCGGGAGCCGAGGATCGAGTTGAACCAGTCCCGTTCTTCAGCGAGGAAGCCGGGGCTCTGCTGGTTGGTGCGCCAGTTCTTCAGATCCAGCCGGGTATGGGCGATGTTGAAGTCGCCGAGCACCACGAACTCCTGGCCGGCAGCCTTTGCTTCGCGGCGGGTGCGAGTCAGGTAGCCCCGGAAGGAGCGCAGGAACCGGATCTTGCGGCGGTAGCGGTCCCTCTCGCCAGCATCCCCATCCGGGAACCCACCCTTGGGGAGGTAGAGCGATCCCACCCGCAGGCTGGGGAAGTCGACTTCAAGGTAGCGGCCCTCGGCGTCGTGGCGATAGCCGAATCCGTGACGGATCGCCAGCGGAGCCTCCCGGCTGAGCACCGCCACCCCGTTTCGCCCCGGTTGGCTGCCCGCGTGATAACTCACGTGGTAGCCCGCCAGCGCGTCCAGCG
Source organism: Propionicimonas sp. (assembly GCA_049688555.1). GTDB lineage: Bacteria > Actinomycetota > Actinomycetes > Propionibacteriales > Propionibacteriaceae > Propionicimonas. The sequence goes on along the minus strand of JBAVKY010000302.1, from coordinate 3,803 downwards.
GCAGCAGCGAGACCGCGCAGCGAACCTCCTGCAGCCCGACGATGTCGCAATCACGTTCCGCCAGCCAGCTGGGCAAGCCGCGGCGGACGGCCGCGCGGATCCCGTTGACGTTGAGGGTCGCGATCCGCACGTCAGCGACCGGCGCCAGCCTGCAGTGCGCGGGCTCGCTCCAGGCCAGCGGTGAGCGATTCGCCGATCTCCGGTGTGGCGGCAAAGACGTTGTCGGCGCCCAGCCTGCTGAGTGCCCCGGTGTTGGTGAGTTGGCCGAGCACCCGCTCGCCGATGCCGGTCAATACCAGGTGGCTGCCAACCGCTTCCAACGACTCGTGGTACCGGACGATGGTGTTGATGAAGGTGCTGCCGAGGTCCTCCTTGCCGCGCATCCGGAGCACCACGACCGAGCCGGTCGAGCTGGCTTCAGGAACCGGAAGTTGGTTCTCGAAGACCGAGGCGGAAGCGAAGAACAGGCTTCCGTAGGGGGCCAGCAGCACGATCTCGCCGGCGGGCAGGACGGCCGGCGGTGTGGTCTCGGTCGGCAGCGGCGATCCGGACCGGAACTCCCAGCGCTTCACGGTGACCCGGTTGGACTGCTTGGCCACGAAGAGGATCACCGAAATGCCGACCCCGGCCATGACCGCGTACTGCATCGGCACGAGCAGGGTGAGCAGGAAGGTCGTCGTCATCACGGTTGCCTGGGTTGATCCGGTCCGCCACACCATCCGGACCTGGTCCGGCTTGAGCGTGCGGAATCCGATCAACATCAGCAGTGCGGCCAGGGACGGCATCGCCACCAGGCCGGCCGTTTCGCCGAAGGCGACGATGACGAGGGCCATCACGACCCCGGCGGTTAGGTTGGCGTACCGGCTCTGCCCTCCGGCCGCCAGCACCAGGGAGGTACCCGACATGGAGCCACCGACGGGCATGCCGCGCAGCAGGCCGGACACGATGTTGGCGATGCCCTGGCCGCGGAAGTCCCCGGAGGCGTCCGGATACGTCCCGTCCGGGTTCGGCACCGACTGCCCGATGGCAGCCCCTTGGACCAGCCCGACAAAGGCGAGCGAGATCGCCGGCACGATGAGGTCGATCACGTGAGCCAGGGACGGCAGGACCGGCAGCGGCAGCCCCGTCGGCACCTCGGCGAGATCGGCCAGGGTCGGCACCGAAGCCAGACCGCTGACAAACGCCACGAGCGCCGACGAGATCACCACCGCCATGAAGAGCCCCAACGCGCCGAGCTTGGTGCGTTCGAGGATGAGGATCAGGCCTACGGTCAGGGCGGCGATCGTGACAGTAGGCCAGTGGAAGGAGGCGAAGTTCGCCAGCGTGTCGAGCGCCCGGGTGATGCGGTTGCCGCCTTGGCCCTGGTAGCCGGTGAATGCCGAGAGCTGGCCCAGCATGATATTGACCGCGACCGCGTTGACGAAGCCGGCCAGGACGGCATTCGGCACGTACCTGACGAGCGATCCGAGCCCGGCCAGGCCGGCGGCCAGCATCACCAGTCCGGTCAAGACGGTCAGGGTGGCGAGCGCCGGTATCGCGTCGGGGCCGGCGCTGAGCCCGGGAATGTCGGCGATGATCACGGCCATGGCGCCGGTCGCCTGGACCGACATCAGGGCGGAACTGGTGGCGAGGGCGCCGGCCAGGGTGCCGAAGAGGTATCCGTAGAGGCCGGCCACCGGATTCAGGCCGGCCAGGAGTCCGGCCGCCAGCCCGTCTGGGATGCTCACCAGGCCGTGCACGAGGCCAGCACGCACGTCCTTTCCTGACGGCGGGGTGAGCTTGGGACGGGGCAAGCTCGGCAGCGGAAGCACCTTCACGGTGACAAGCTACCCGCTGCCCTTGCCGCCCGCTGGAAGTCGATGGGGGCGCTCGTGGCTGTGAACTCCGGTAGCGGGCTCCGTCCGCTGGTAGCTTGAGCGCGTGGGGACCGCCGCAGTGCTGTTCTCCGTGGTGGTGCTGGCTTTCGCCGCAGTCTCACGGGGGTTGGGCCGGGTCTGGTTGACCGCGCCCATCACCTTCATGGTCGCCGGGGCGATCGGCTCGGTGATCATCGGTCGCCCAACGTTGGAGGCGACCCTCCAGTTCAGGAGTGTCGCCGAACTGGCTCTCGCGCTGGTCCTCTTCCATGACGCCGCCCGAGTGCGCCCCCGTCAGATCGCCGGCGACCTTGGCCTGCTGGTTCGGGTGCTGCTGATCGCTGTGCCGCTGGCCGTCGCGGTGGGCTTCGTGTTGGCCCGGTGGGTCTTCCCGGAGGCCCCGGTGATGGCTGCGCTACTCCTTGCCACGGTGCTCGCTCCGACGGACGCCGGTCTGGGCTCGGCGATGATGATCAATCAGGCCGTGCCAGTTCGGATCCGGCGTCTGCTCAACCTGGAGAGTGGGTTGAATGACGGACTGGTCACTCCGGTGGTGCTGTTCGCCATCGCCGGGGCGGCGGGCACCCTCCGACTGAGCTTAGGAGCGACCTTGGGCCTTGCCCTCCTCGAGTTGGCTGGTGGTGTCGTGGTGGGTGCCGTGGTCGGTGCGTTCGGCGGGTACCTCCTGGGTTGGTCGAGGCAGAAGGATCTCAGCAGCCCCCACACCCGTGCGCTGGGCGTGTTGGGGTTGCCGATTCTGGCGTTCTTCCTCGCCGCGACCGTGGGTGCCGAGCCGTTCATCTCAGTCTTCGTGGCCGGCCTCGGCTTCGCGGGGAGCGCAGCCTGGGCCGATGCTGAGCAGTCGGCGCTGGGTCTGACCGAGGCGGTGTCCGAGCCGCTGGGAATGGCGGTGTGGCTGGTATTCGGTCTGGCCGCGACACCGATCCTGGTCAACCGGATCGGCTGGCGTGAACTGGGCTTCGCGGTGCTCTCGCTGGTGGTGGTGCGACCGTTGGCCGTCGGCCTTTCGCTGCTCGGCTCCCGCCTGCGCTGGCAGTCGGTCGCCTTCGTCGGCTGGTTCGGGCCGCGGGGGCTAGTGACCATCATCTTCACGCTGCTCGCGCTTGAGACCCTGCAGCCCATGGAAATCGGTCGTCAGTTGATCGCCACCGCCGCCCTCACAGTGGTGCTCAGCGTCGTTGCCCACGGCGTGACAGCGGAACCACTTGCGTCCTGGTATGGGGCCTGGGTGAGTCGGGTGCGGCCCAGCATGGAGCTTCGCGACGCTGTTGAACCACAGGTACGCGAGCCCTGGGGGCGCAAGCCACAGACGGGGGAAGGACCATGAGCACGTCCACCAGCGGGTCGATGCGGCGGCGGCTGACAGCCCCCAAGGCGGCGGGGGTGGCTGGCATCCTCTTCGCGGTGCTGTTCGGCACCAGCATCGTCCTCATGCGCCTGGCGCTCGATCGGCACAGCGACGTCGCCACCAGTTGGACCGGCCCTGAAACCACTCAGATCAGGGTCGCCCTCGCCCTGATGCCGTACGCCGGGATCGCTTTCCTCTGGTTCATTGGGGTCAATCGAGACCGCCTCGGCGAGCTTGAAGACCGGTTCTTCGCAACCATCTTCCTCGGTAGCGGCCTAGTCCTGATCGCGATGATCTTCGCCTCGTCCGCGATTGCCGGCGGCATCCTGGCCGCCGCCCAGCTGGACGCCGATTCAGCCTTCATCGTGACTACCTTCGCCCGGGCGGAGATGCTTGAGATCACCAATGTCTACGCCTTGCGCATGGCCGGAGTATTCATGATCTCGCTCGGTACCGTGTGGCTGCGCACGGGGCTGATGAGACGTGGGACGGTCGTGCTCACCTACGTCCTGGCGTTGACCCTGCTGGTGATGATCAACCTGAGCCTGTGGGTGCAGCTGGTGTTCCCGGCGTGGACG
>JBAVKY010000301.1:0-1770 GCA_049688555.1 Propionicimonas sp. | reverse complement strand
GCTCGGTGATCTCAAGATCGAGATGCTCGGGGAGGCCGCCGCCGATGCACGCATGCGCGCAGAGCAGATCGCCGCGAGCACCGGAGCGAAGGTGGGCGTGCTGCGCTCCGCACGCATGGGCGTCATGCAGATCAACCCCGCCGGGGTATCGGCCGTCTCATCGGAGGGGAACAACGACACGTCCTCTCTTGAGAAGGACGTGTTTGCCGTCGTGAGCGCCGGCTTCACGCTGAAGTAGCAGATGAGGACGAGCGGCATGCCTAACTACTGCATGGAGCTGTCGGCGGGCGCCGCCGGCGGCAGCGGAGGAAGCGCTGCGTCGGGAGTGGCGCCCGCCGCAGCTCATGCATGCGTTAGCAGGATGCTGAAAAATCCTTGGCAAACGCGCCCGACATGGTAGAAAGGAAGGGGTCACAGGATCCACTTCCTTCTGAGCCACGGAGGGCAGCGATGCGGGGCGACGACCGACGCCAGAAGGCGATGTTCAGCTACATCACCCCGGAGCAACGGGTGCCGGCGGACCACCCGCTGCGCCCGATCCGGCAGATGGTGGACCGGGCGCTGGCCGAGATGTCGCCGGAGTTCGACAAGCTCTACTCGGGGGTGGGTCGACCGTCGATTGCGCCGGAGCGCCTGCTCCGGGCGCTGCTGATCCAGGTGCTCTATACGATCCGGAGCGAGCGGATGCTGATGGAGCAGCTCAACTACAACCTGCTGTTCCGGTGGTTCGTAGGGCTCGAGATGGACGACCCGATCTGGGTGCCGACGGTTTTCACCAAGAACCGGGATCGGCTGTTGGCCGGGGACGTGGCGCGTTCCTTCTTTGAGAAGGTCCTGGCCCAGGCCCGGGAGAAGCACCTGCTTTCGAACGAGCACTTCACGGTAGACGGGACGCTGATCGAGGCCTGGGCGAGCCAGAAGAGCTTCCGGCCGAAAGCGGAGGGAGAACCGAAGGACGGTCCCCCGGCGGCTCCGGGGAACCCCAGTGTCAACTTCCGTGGGGAGCGACGGACGAACGAAACGCACCAATCGCGGACGGATCCGGACGCCCGGCTCTACCGCAAGGGCGACAGCGTGGGCGCCAGGCTCTGCTATCTGGGCCACGCCTTGATGGAGAACCGTAACGGACTGGTCGTGGATGCGCGCGTGAGCCGAGCGACAGGGACGGCAGAGCGCGAGATGGCCTACCAGATGGCCGCGAACGTTCCCGGGGGTTCGCCGATCACGATGGGAGCCGACAAAGCGTATGACGCGCGGGAGTTCGTTGGACAGCTGCGTGCGATCGGAGTGACGCCGCACTTGGCACAGAACACGACGAGGCGATCGAGTGCGATCGATGACCGCACCACGCGGCACGCGGGCTACGGAGTCAGCCAGCGGAAGCGCAAGCTGGTGGAGCAGGCGTTCGGGTGGATCAAAACGGTGGGCGGAATGAGAAAGACTCGGCATCGCGGGGTCGCGCGGGTCGAGTGGATGTTCACCTTGACCATCGCGGCGTACAATCTGACAAGGATACGGAAGCTGGCATGGGAGACGGGATGAGGCGCAGCCCGCTGGAGGCAACGGCAGGCCACGAGTGCTCGGGTGCCCGAGGCGAGCCCACCAGGGCTCGCGCCGGTCGCCACCCGAAGACGGGTCAGCCGGGGATGGCATCCAGCAGCCTTCTCCTCATCAACTTGCAGGGTTCTTCAGCATCCTGCTAGCCGTGCCCGCCGTTCCCGTTGCCCCCGCCGTTGCCGTTCCCACTCCCGCCGCCGCGCGCTTCCAGAC
>JBAVKY010000300.1:0-3949 GCA_049688555.1 Propionicimonas sp. | reverse complement strand
GCCAGCACCCGCCCCCCGGCGGTCACCAGGTGGCCCTCGGCATCGAGCGCGGTGCCGGCTTGGAAGATGCCCTCAGCGTCGGCTCCGGTGATCACGTCACCCTTGCGGGGGATGTCGGGATAGCCCTGGGCGGCCAGCACCACGGCCACCGCGGCGCCACTCCCCCACTCCAACGGCGGCTCGTCGGCCAGCCTGCCGGTGGCGGCGGCGAGCAACACCCGCCCCAGCGGCGTCTTCAACCGGGTCAACAGCGGCTGGGTCTCCGGGTCACCGAACCGGGCGTTGAACTCCACCACGCGCAGCCCGCGCGAGGTGAGCGCGAGCCCGGCGTAGACCAGACCGACGAACGGGGTGCCTCGCCGGGCGAGTTCGTCCACGGTCGGCTGGATGACCGTGGCGACGACCGTGTCCACCAGGCCGGCCGGCGCCCAGGGCAGCGGGGTGTAGGCGCCCATGCCGCCGGTGTTGAGACCGGTGTCAGCATCCCCGACGCGCTTGAAGTCCTGCGCCGGCTCGAAGGGCAGCACGCTGGTGCCGTCCGACAACGCAAACAGGCTCACCTCGGGGCCGTCCAGGAACTCCTCGACGATCACCCGGCGACAGCTCGCGGCGTGCCTGATCGCGGCATCGCGGTCGCCGGTCACGATGACGCCCTTGCCGGCGGCGAGACCGTCGTCCTTCACCACGTACGGCGGACCGAACTCGTCGAGGGCCGCCACCACCTCGTCCATGCTGATGCAGAGGCGGGCGTCGGCCGTGGGCACCCCGGCGGCCTCCATGATCTCCTTGGCGAACGCCTTGCTGCCCTCGAGCATGGCCGCCGCACCGCTGGGCCCGAAGACCGGGATCCCGGCCTCGCGGACGTGGTCGGCGACCCCGGCAACCAGCGGAGCTTCCGGGCCGATCACCACCAGGTCGGCGGCGAGCGCCTTCGCCAGCGCGGCCACCGCGGCACCGTCGAGGGGATCCACCGGATGGTTCGTGCCCACCAGCGCGGTGCCAGGGTTGCCCGGCGCGATGTGGACGGCCCCCACCCCCGGATCCCGGCTCAACGCCCAGGCGAGGGCGTGTTCCCGTCCGCCCGTTCCGATCACCAGTACCGTCAGTTCACTCACCCGAGGATCCTAGCGGCGTGGCCGGCACGGCCCCGTCCGCTGCTCGACTGCGTCCGCTCGCCGAATCCTCAGAGCAGGTCGTGCAGCATGACGACCTGCTCGCGAGAGGGCCCCACGCCGATTCCGGAGATGCGCGCGCCGACCAGTTCTTCGAGGCGGCGGACGTAGGCCTGGGTGGCTGCGGGGAATTCGCCGAACGTGCGACACCCGGAGATGTCCTCGCTCCAGCCGTCGAGGTACTCGTAGATCGGCTTGGCATGGTGGAAGTCGGTTTGGGTCATCGGCTGGTGGTCGATCCGCTCGCCATTCACCTCGTAGGCCACGCAGACCGGAATCCGCTTCCACCCGGTGAGGATGTCGAGCTTCGTCAAGAACAGGTCCGTGAAGGCGTTGGTGGTCACCGCAGCCTCGACGACGAGCGCGTCGAACCAGCCGCAGCGGCGGTTGCGTCCGGTGGTGGTGCCGAACTCGGCGCCGTCGGCGCGCAACTTCTCTCCGTCCGCATCGAGCAGTTCGGTTGGGAAGGGTCCCTCCCCGACGCGGGTGGTGTACGCCTTCATGATCCCGATGGTGCGGTCGATCCGCGTCGGACCGACACCGGCACCGATGCAGGCGCCGGCGGCGATCGGGTTGGAGGAGGTCACGTAGGGGTAGGTGCCGTGATCGACATCGAGGTGGTGGGCCTGGGCGCCCTCGAACAACACGACCTTGTCGTCGTCCAGGGCCTCGTTGAGCACCCGGGTCACGTCGGTGACCATCGGACGGACTCGGTCGACAAAGCTCAGCAGGTGGCTGGTGACCTCACCGGGATCGATGGCACGACGGTTGTAGACCTTCAGCAACAGGTGGTTCTTCTGTTCGAGGGCAGCTTCGACCTTCTGGGCCAGGATCGAGTCGTCGAACAGGTCCTGCACCCGGATCCCCAGCCGGTTGATCTTGTCGGAATAGGCCGGGCCGATGCCGCGTCCGGTGGTGCCGATCCGGCGGTTGCCGAGAAAGCGCTCGGTGACCTTGTCGATCACCTTGTGATAGGGGGCGATGATGTGGGCGTTTGCCGAGATCAGCAGCTTCGAGGTGTCGACGCCGCGGGCGTTCAGTCCGTCGATCTCCTCGAACAGGACCTCGAGATCGATCACCACCCCGTTGCCGATCACCGGCGTGCTGTTCCGGTTGAGGATTCCCGAGGGCAGCAGGTGGAGCGCGTACTTCTCGCCGTCCACCACGATGGTGTGCCCGGCGTTGTTCCCGCCGGAATACCGGACGGTGTAGTCGACGCGGTCACCCAACTGGTCGGTTGCCTTGCCCTTGCCCTCGTCGCCCCACTGCGCGCCGACAACCACGATTCCAGGCATTGTGGCCCCTTGCTCATCACGAAGCCCGCGGCAAACGCCAGCGGGCTCTTGCGCGGTCACTCTAGCGGTTTGGCGCTGGGCGGCAGCGGGGCCTTGCACAATCGCCTGCTCCCGACGGCCCTTGACGTGATAACCCAGCGCGCGACCGAGCTGCTCCACCCCGCGGTGCACCATCGCCTGCTCCACACGCCCCGTGACGGGGCCGTCGGGGCCTTCGCGGCTTATCCACAGCAGGCTTTGGTGCACCCTCGTCATCCACAGCCGAGGCTTGGCGTGAACCATCGGGATGTCCGCTGCCGACACTGCCCATCATGAGAGACACCGCCCGATCCATTCTCGCCGCCGATGGCCTGATCCTCACTCGGGAGCACCCGCGGCTGCGAACCACCCTGCTGCGAATGACCCGAACCGGTGAGCTGACCAGGCTGCTGCCTGGAGTATTCGCCGAGAGCAGCCGCGCCGACGTGAGCCTGTGGCTTCAAGCGGTCTGCCGCTGGTGCCCCCAAGGGGTGTTGCACCACAGCACCGCGCTGGCCTTCTGGTTCGAGGAGTCGCCACGAATCCCGATCCGGTTGGCAGGGCCAGTTCCCCGTGAGCCACGCAAGGGGATCCAGTTCACCCGACGTCCGGTGCCGCCGGAGTACCAATTGCGAGGCAGGGTGAATGTGGTGACGGCCGGCTACGCCGCTGTCGAACTGGCAGCCACAGATGACGGCCAGGCCCTGACAAGGGTCCTGCGTCAGGGGCTGGTGGCCGCGGAGGCATTGCCGGACCTCCTCGATTCGCTGCGTGGCACCCCCGGTCAGGCCACTCGCCGACGCATCGTGACATCCTGCTACCGCAACCCGTGGTCGTTCGCCGAACTCCGCCTCCATCAGCTTCTGATGCAGGCCGGGATCACGGGGTGGCTGGCCAATCCGCGGCTGGTCGTGGCTGGTCAAGTGGTCTACCCCGACGTGTTCTTCGCCGCGCAACGGCTGATCGTCGAGTTCGACGGCTTCGAGAGCCACCGGGATCTCATGAGCTTCCGTCGTGATCGGGAGCGTCAGAATGCGCTGGTACTCGCTGACTACCGGGTGCTGCGCGTCACCTGGGAACACGTCATGGAGCGCCCCGACTACGTGGTGGCAATCGTGCGACAAGCCCTGGCAGCTGACCGGTGAACCATTCCCTGCTCGCGTAGCCCCTGGCGTGGGCGATCTGGCCCGGCCAGGCCACGATGGCGAAGGCGATGGTGCAAGCGCTCCCGCCGGTCACCGTTTCGGGCCGACCGGCCGCCAGGGTGAGCTGGATGGACCGGTGACCCATCGCCTGCCTCAGAGGCCCTCGGCTGGGACGAATGGGCCCGCCAGGTCCACGATCGGGCAGGCGATGGTGCAAACACGCCAGTGGGCCGGCCCCGAAGGACCGGCCCACTGGTGGAAAATTCGATCAGCCGATGGTCTTGCCGGCCGAACGCAGGTACTCGCAGGCCTCGACGAT
>JBAVKY010000299.1:0-1984 GCA_049688555.1 Propionicimonas sp. | reverse complement strand
GGGACCAGCCCGGTCCTCGCAGGCGCCGGCGACTTCGACCTCGAGCTGCTGGAGTCGCGGACGTTCGACGGTCGCAGCCAGCTTCTGGTCTATCGGCCGACCGCGCACGGATGATCGAAGTTGGTATTTCGACTCCGGCACTGGGCTGCGGAGCGGACGCCGAGTTCGCCGAATGGCACGTGGGGACGTTCGGGACGCGTGCCCGACGCCTCTCGCTGCTGCCGGGGCGGGTCGGCTCCCTACCTCGCTCGAGGACCTGCGCACGCACGCCGACCTGTCGGTGGCTGTTCCGCGCGGGCCAGGGCAGCCGGCCGGCTGACTCACAGCTGCGTACACGTGATCCGTGATCATGTCCGCCAGCGAGTCGAGTTCCTGGTCCTTCTGAGGTGGGTGGCCTAGGACGTCGTCGTCGCGCAACCCGTCCATCACCGCGCCTTGAATAGCCACCCACGCGTGATCCGTCATGCCTCAAGGATCGCGCAACGAAGGCCCCAGCGGCGAAGGCGTTCGCTGCGGCCCAGGCGGGCCGCGTCCTTCCGCCGCATATGACTGTCAATCACGAGGCCACGGTCCATGATTGTCGTGCCAGCCGACCCGGGAGGCTCGGCGGCCCGGCTTCTGTCAGAGATCGAATCGGATTCCACGGCTTCCACATGAAGACAGCCCTGGGTTTCCCCTCGTATCGTGGAGTTGTCGACATTGAGGAGGTCGACGATGTCCAGGCAGTATCGGAAGTTCGATGAGGACTTTAAGGCTGGTGCGGTCCAGTTGGTGGTCGAGACGGGCAAGCCGATCGCGCAGGTGGCCCGGGAGCTGGGGGTCAACGAGGGCACGCTGGGGAACTGGTGTGCGCTTGCCCGTAAGCGCCGGGACGGCGGAAAGGCCCCCCTGACCGAGGGTGAGCGCGCCGAGCTGGCGCGGCTGCGTAAGGAGAACACCGAGCTGCGGATGCAGCGTGATGTCCTCAAGCGCTCGGTGGCCCTCTGGGTGGACGAGGCGATGGGCCGGTAGCGGTTGCCGGGTTCGTCGCTGCCCAGAGGGCGGATCATCAGGTTCCGCAGGCGGTGGCGTGCCGGGCGTTGGGGGTCTCCCAGGCGTGGTTCTACAAGTGGCGCCACGGTGACCCGTCGGCGCAGCACGCCCGCAGGGAGCAGTTGGCGGTGGCGATCCGCCGGTTGTTCGCCGCGCACCGGGGCACGTACGGGTCACCGCGGATCACAGCGGACCTGCGTGATGAGGGCTGGTCGGTCAGCCAGAACACGGTCGCGGCGATCATGGCCGACCTTGGGTTGGTGGCCCGGCCGCGGCGGCGCCGGAAGCAGACCACGCGCCAAGGGCGGGGCCGGTGGCGGGCCCCGGACCTGATCGGGCGGGACTTCGCCGCCCACGCCCTGAACGAGAAGTGGTACGGGGATGGCACCGAGATCGTCACCGGGGAGGGCAAGCTGTTCTTGGACAGCGTGCTGGACATGGGGTCCCGGCGGATCGTCGGGTTCGCCCTCGGCGAGCACCACGACACGGAGCTGGCCACCTGCGCGCTGCAGATGGCCGTGGCGGTTCGCGGGGGCCGCCAGCAGATCACCGGGGTGAAGTTCCACACCGATCAGGGGTCGGAATACACGGCTGGGCCGTTCCAGACGGCCTGCACCCGGATGGGCATCACCCAGTCGATGGGTCGGGTCGGATCGGCGCTTGACAATGCGGTCATCGAGTCGTGGCACTCCACCCTGGAGTTCGAGCTTCGCCGCCTGGAGTGGTTCCCCACCCGGGCTGCGGCCCGCCGGCGAGTGGCCGTCTGGATCGAGGAGTACAACCACCAGCGCCAGCCACTCGTCGATCGGCATGCAGTCGCCGATCGCCTACGAGTTCGCACTCAACCGAGAACACGAGCAGGTGGCATGAACGACCGATCCCGGCACGCCAAGGATGACCACGTCCTCGCCGGCGTCAAGGCCAAGCACTGCGGGTGGCCTACGGCCAGCCC
>JBAVKY010000298.1:0-10796 GCA_049688555.1 Propionicimonas sp. | reverse complement strand
ATGTACGCCTTGGTCGAAGCGGACCTCACGGTGCCTCGCCGGTTAATCAGGGAGCACTGCGAGCGCACCGGCGAGAAGTTGTCGCTCACGGCGTACGTGACCACGTGCGTGGCCGCCGCCGTGCGGGAGGCGCCCGAGGTGAACGCCTTCCGGCGCGGCCACTCCCTGGTGTACCTCGACGAGATTATCGTCGAGGTGCTGTTGGAGCGGACCATTGACGGGCAACCCGCGGTGGGCTACCTGCCAATCGTGCACGCCGAGACCAAGTCGCTACGGCAGGTGCACGACGAGATCCGCGCGCGGCAGTCAAGCTCGCCGTCATGGCGCGGCGCAGCGCGACGTCGCGGGGATCGTCCTGCGAGCGGCCCAGCCGGTTGCACACCTACGCGTAGCCGATGCGGGCATCCGGGTCTGCGTAACCGAACGACCCACCGGCTCCCGGGGCCCCGTACGAGCGGGGTCCACCGAACGACCAGTCGCGGCCAGGACGCATGAAGCCCAGGGAGAACCGGATGTCCGCCCCTCCGAAGCACGCGTCGTGGAAGCCGCGGCTCGGCGGCACGGGCGGGGCCTCGAGTTCCCGGAGGGTCTCGGGCCGCAGGCCCAGCTCGGCGCCCGCGCTCGCACACACGCCGTAGGCGTGCGCGATGGCGCGCGCGTTGCCGACCCCGCCACCCGAAGGCACCTCCAGATCGCGGGCGAAGATCCGCTGGTCGTCGTGCCCCAAGATCGTGCCGGGGTTGGCGATCACCGACCGGTAGAGCACCGAGCGTTTGTTGAGTGCGGCCAGCAGCATTCGGGGCGAGAGTTCCAGCAGGTTGCGCCAGGGGGAACGCGACACCAGCGGGGCCAGCCGGCTGTCGGGCAGCGAAGCGGGCAGCCGGATGTAGAAGTCCAAACCCAGCGGTGCCGCGATCTCGTCGGCGAACACCTGCCCCAAGGTGCGCCCCTGAGGATCCACCCGACGGATCAGCTCACCTTCGTAGAAGCCGAGGCTGATCGCGTGGTAGGCCTGCCGCGTCCCGGGCTCCCACTCGGGGCGCTGCCTGGCCATGATCCCCGCGAGCCGGTCCAGGTCAGCAACCACGCTGCGGTCGACGTGCTCGTCGAAGCCGAACAGGCCGGCTTGATGGGCTAGAAGTTGGCGTACGGTCACGCGTTCCTTGCCGTTCTGGGCGAACTCCGGCCAGTAGCGGGCGACCCGGGCGTCGTAGTCGAGCCAGCCGCGCGAGTGGGCCAACGCCATCACGAGGGCGGCCATGCCCTTCGTGGAGGAGTACACCAGCGTGATGGTGTCCTCCTCCCATGGCTCACCCGTCGCACGGTCGCGGACCCCGCCCCACAGGTCCACAACCTTCACCCCGTCGCGGTAGATGCAACAGGCAGCCCCGATCTCTCCCCGGCGGGCGAAGTTCTCCTCGAACGCCTCGCGCACCGCCGCGAAGGCCGGCCGTACCGATCCGTGCACCTGGCCCCTGCCATCACCAGCCGTCATCGCCGTCACCCCGGGCACCACGCTACGCCGCCCGCCGGCCCAGGACGTCAGCCGAAATCTGGATCGGATGCACTCCCCAACCTCGTAACGCGCGTGCGGCTGCGGACCTCGACCACCTGCCAGCAGACGACCTCGATCTGCCCTGAAGGAGTAGCACGCAACCGGAATCGCGGGGCGTGCCCATGCCGCGGTCAGCGCGGTCCAATCCTGCAGGAGATTGGCGAGGCCTGGACGCGCCGGGCCGGGACTCAGGTCGGCGGCTTCTCGGAATCCACCTTCTGTGCTGTGGCCCGTCTGGGTCGGGCGGGTCTGCCGTGCAGATAGCCGATTACCGCGCCGAGAGCGAGGAACCTGAGGGTGTTGAAGGCGGCGCCGATGAGGACGTACCGCAGGTCGGTGTTCGTGGTCGTGAGCAACCGTGGGGGGACCTCGACGAGAATGGTGGCCACGATGAGCGCGATGAGGCTCAGCAGGACGGCTTTGAGGATAGGGCTGCTCGTCGGGAGTTGGCGGTAGAAGCGGAGCAGGCAGAAGCTGACAGCGAAGCCGATGATCAGCCCTCCGATCAGGGCTTCACCGAGCATGGGGAAGTAGGAGATCCCCAGAGCCGTCCGGTACTCCGCCGCGATGGGGGTCAGTGAAATCGCGAAGTTCGTCACCCAGAATCCCGCTGCTCCACCCAGGCCAAGACGGAACGTTCTGGCCCAGATCCCCCTTTGGCGTGTCGTCGTCATCTCGAGGGTCCATCGCTCCTGGCGACAGGTGGTGGCGGGGCAGTCGGGACGGCCATCGCGGCCGTGGTGACCTTCACACCCTTGATGAGGAGCCACAACGCCAGCCCGACCTCTGCCAGAAGACTCACGACGGTGCCGGGGACCTTGATCTGCGGGTAGGCCGGCAGCAGGAACGCCTGGAGGAACCAGATCATCTCGGCGACCCCGTCCAGGATGAGCAGCACGCCCAGGAACCGGGGCAGGAACCCGGACTTGTAGACCAGGTAGCCCAGCGGGAACAGCCAGGTTCCGAAGAACAATTGGGCGGTGAAGAAACCGGTTCGATAAACGTTGATGGCGAGCAGGGCCATCGCCTCGGTCTGTGCCGGTTGGAAGGTCGGCAACCCGGCGCCGGCATCAACCATGAGCATGGCGGACACCAGCTGGAGCAGGCTCGCGCTCTGGATGGCGACTCCGACCGCGTTGAGCAGCAGGAACAGCAACGCCAAGTCGTGGTTCACCGGCCGCAGCAGGACATAGAGCCCCCAAGCGGCCATCAAGAACAGGAAGGCTGACACGAACGCGACGACCAGACCAAGGCGGAACGACCAGCCACTCGTGGTGATGGAGCCGTAGATCTGCTGGGCATTTCCCAGTCCAATGTTCCCCAGGACGTTCGCCAGGACGGACGTGACGATGAACGCCAAGTACAGTCCGCCGGTGATCCTGGCCAGCCCGGTGGCGCCGACTCTGTCGGTGATGTCGAAGGTGGTGATCCTTGTCATCGTCCTCATCTCCTAGGAGGCTCGACACGATGGATCTGATGGAGCTCCCACTATCCGAGAGCTCACGACACTCGCCTTCAGGCTACGCCCAAACAGCCAGACAAGCGCCGACAGAAAGCACCATCTGCCGCCCTCAGGGCGAAACCTGCGTGGGTGACGTGTAGTACATCGTCTGACATCGGGCTAGCATTGGGATGTGAGTCAGGTACTCAACTGGGACGAGGAGTCCGTGGGCTACATCCGGGGGCGTGGTGTCCGCTATCCAGGCGGCTTGGGCATCGAGTCGGACTTGGCCCAGCAGGTCATGGACGACGTCGACCTAGTGGCGTTCGAGCCGGACCCGAAGTCGCGGATGGACGCCTCCCGCTTCATCGGGTTCTCGGCTGACGCCGGCCGGGTGCTGGTCGTCATCGACTTCCGGGATGCCGATGGCGACCTGCACGGCATCAACGCATGGCCGGCGACCGGCGCCGACTTGAGGTTCGATCGAGAGGGGACCACCGATGGCGAAGACGATTGATTCGGCTCTGGCTGCCCGTCTTCGGGAGGAGTCTGAGCAGACCCGCGAGGCCGCCTATCCGGCGGGGGCGCGGCCCACCCGACCAAACCGCAGCAAGGTGTATTCGATTCGCCTGAGCGAGGAGGAGCAAGCCAGGGTCGAGCAGGTTGCGGACGCCAAGCACCTGCCCGCGTCGACCTTGGTCCGCTCGTGGATTCTCGACAGGCTCAACCAGGAGAAGACCGCCTGACCAACATCCTCAAAAAGCCGCCGAGGGCGAACGTTCACCCGTCGATCGCCCCACGTCAAGGAGCACCGCCGGCGGACATCCCAAGCAGTCCATCCTTCGAACCGGTTCTGCCGCTCCCCGGCGGCACCTCCACCGTGGGGAATCGTGGGGAATGCGCCCAGCGCGTGGGGAATGAACCCGTCATCAAGGGGGCTCTGGTCGGGCCCAGCGATGCATTATCGCTTGTCAGGTGCCTCGACACCGCGCGGGACACAAGAAAGGCGAGAGGTTTTCGCCTCTCGCCTTTTCACTGCATTTCCCCTAGTCAGGACACTTTTTGTGCGCGAGAGAGGAGTTGAAGCTCTCTTCTGTCAGCCGATAATGGCCCCCTGACAAGGTCTGATGAAGATTGATTGCCACTTCGACACCTTGCCGTGGGGAATGCGTGGGGAATAGCACTGAGAAAGCCAAGGCCGCGCGGACCTCGTCGATCGCTGCCTTCAGCATAAGCCGACGGCCGCCAAGCGTCGCGAGCACCCGACGGGCAACGACGTACTCGACAGCGGCGGCGTCCATGTCATCCCTCCCACATCTCGGCGTACGACTTGCCCGCGTCGTCGCAGGACGCCGTGGACGTCGGCCCCCTGGAGCCACGATCCTGTCCCGGTGACGAGGAGGTGCTGCTCGGGGTTCATGGCGTTCTCCTGGCGGCGAGCGAACACGACATCTGCCCTAACGGGCTGCGACTCTTCCCCGCGGACAGGTGCCCTTTGAAGCCACCAGGAGACTCGCGCTACGCATCGCCCCTGTTTCGGCCCCCTCGAGGGCCAGCAAAGGCGCCACGCTGGACGCGCGCGGTAGTGGGGCGTCCGGGACTCTGGTCAGCAGGGACGCGACAAGGTCGGCCCCCGACCGGCCGTCAACCATCGTGTGATGGGCCTTCACCACGACGGCCCAGCGTCCCCCTGACAGTCCGTCGACCTGCCACAACTCCCACAACGGCCGGTCGGCATCCAGACGCGGACCCATGATTCGGGCGACCAGTGCCCGCAACTGCGGCTCGTCGCCGGGTGCGTCGACCTCAACGTGGTGCAGATGGGATGCCGGGTCGAAGTCCTCGGCGTCCACCCATCTCGGCCGCCCCAGGTCCAGGGGCATCCTCATCACCCGACGCCGAGCGATCGGCACTCCCGCCAGACTGGCCACGACATGCTCCCGAAACCCGGAGACGTCACGAGCAGGACCCTCCAGAACCAGAACGGCCCGGACATGCAGCGACTGGGTGGTGGTCTCCATCGGCAGGAAGATCGCATCCAAGGCGCTGAGCCGACCCGCACGAGTCACCAGACCAGTCTGGCACCGGCGACCGGCATGACGCACCGCGTCACACGCGCTCATGCCGCGATGAAGACCTGTCGGGTGGTGAACCGCTGGAGCAGGAACCCGGTGGTGGGGATGACGATCGCCATCGTGAGCAGGTAGCCGGTGGTCAGTCGTTGTGCCCGTGCCGCCGACGCTCGCGAGGGCGACGCTCATGATCGTCTCGTTGAGGATGACGACGAACGTCGACACGACGAGGAGTCCCAGCGCCAGCCGGGTCCCCGACGGGAGATGCCCGCCGGCCGCGGGTGTCTGCACCGGAGTCGGCGCTTCTGACGCCTCCGTGGCAATGGCGAGTGACGTGGCCATGTGTATGTCCTTCCGAGAGCCGCTGAACGCAGCCCCGCAGCGGCCCAGCACGCCCGGGACAGCATCGACGCAGCGGTCGGTAGCGTCCTCGATCGCGCCCTCGCAGCGGGCGAGGTCGACCCAGGGCTCACGCCACCCGACCTCGTCCAGCTCATCGGGGGAATGGTCCTCTCGATCGCCGCGAATGACTCCCGGAATGAGTACCTGCTCCGCCTCCTGCTCCGAGGCATGCGGGCCCCCGGCAGGCCCTGATGGCCGAGGCCGGCGTCTTGGCGGACGCCGAGACAGGTTTGGCTGCGTAGGCCGGATCCCGTCCCCGCCTCAGCTCGCCAGCGCGGCCGTTCCCGGCAGCTTCACCTGGTTGCGTCGTCGTTGTTGGGCAGTGCTGGGCTCAGCGCGTCCCGTACCACCGCGATCGCCTCGTCGTAGTTGGTGAACGGTGGCCGCGCTCCCGGTGTCCGACTTAGCTGCCTGTCGTAGGCGGCCGCCCACCCCGGAGCCGGCTCGCCCAGGGCGGCCGGCAGGGCCATCCGCCGAACCCGCTGCTGGACGCCGAGGGCGGCGGTGAGGGTGGCGTGTTCGAACGGGAGTTGGTCGACGATCATGGCCAGGTCGTACAGGTCGCGGTACCGGGTCGAGGGGCCGCTGCCGTAGCGGGTGTACAGAGCGCACAGCTTGTCGGCGATCTGGTTCTCGATCGGATACAACCGCGCCGGGATGGTCGCCGGGTAGCCCGGCAACACCGCGGAGTCACCGCGAGGCACCTCCACCCGGTCAGGCTCGGCGTTGAGGACGATGTCACCCGACAGATCGATGTTGAACGACTCGACCAGAGTCGCCCCGTCGAAGACCGTTACCTTCACCCGGGCGACCTCGATGTCCTCGCCGTCCCCGAGCGTGGGGTCACCGACACGGAACGTGTACCTGCCAGCGGTGTGGCCGTCCATCACGTCGTGAAGGGCAGCCGAGGTGAGAGTCGGACTTGCGTCGCCTTGTCGGAACAGGTCGAGGTCGAGGGTGCTTCGCGGGCTGGTCAGCCGGCACACCAGGTTGGTGCCACCTTTGAGCACCCAGCCGTCGTGGTCGGCCAACCCGGCCAGGAACAGCATCCGGAAGAAGGTGTTGTACGTGGCCCGCGGCTCGGCGCCACGCTCGCGGGCGTCGTTGGCCAGCCGTTGCCGCAAGCTGGCATGACTCACCGGCGGGGCCAGCTCGGGAAACGCGCGGATCAGGATCGGCGACCGGGCCACCTCGCTGCTGGGGATCAGCGCTTGGGTGATCGCGTCCATCGCCAGGTCGTGCAGCTGGCTGTGTTCCCACCGGCCTGAAGCGGCCAGGTCTTCAAGGGTCCGCCGCGGGGTGGTGACCGGCAGCCCGTCGATCCACTGGTACTCCTTGGCAGTCAGGGTCCGTTGGTGGACCGACACCCACGCCTGCCTGGTCTGCAACCGCCGGGACGCCGTCAGGTGCACCCCACCGGCGGACAGATCGCCGATCCCGTGGATCGCGGCCGCCGTCTCGTCCGAGACAACCACCGGGTCGGCGTCCGAACGCCGTTCGCCCGCCGTCCGTGTCGGGTCGGTGGCCAGCCACTCCGCGCGCACCTCCTCGAACGCGTCCGACGGCACTCCGGGCATCACGTGCACGCCTTGGCGTACCCGCCGCACCAGGCCAGCGTCGACCAGCCGGGCCACCTCCAACCGGGAGACCCCCACCGCGGCAGCCTGGGCCGTGGTGAACATCCCCCACTGGCCTGCGGCAATACCCGCCACCACCTCCACCACCGTCCGCCTCTCCATGCTGCGATTGTATCTGAATCTGCTACTTGTGCAGCGTCGAACATCAGACCCGGCACGATGGCAGGTGGCCGTCGTAGGCGAACCGCGCTTGATTGAAGGCGTCCTCGACGACGAATTGGATGTGGAGGGCAGCCAGAGCAGGGCAAGTAGCATGGCCCGGGGGCCCCCTCATGGCGTGGGGAACCCGTGGGGAATGCGCTCCGCCCATGGGGAATGAACCAGTCACCAGAGGGAGCGCAGGTCGCGTCAGCGACGCATTCGCCCTTGTCAGCAGCCAGTCACAGCACTGGACACAAGAAAGGCGAGAGGTTACAGCCTCTCGCCTTTTCGCTATATCACCCCTAGTCAGGGGCATGTCTTGTGCGCGAGAGAGGAGTTGAAGCTCTCTTCTGTCAGCCGATAATGGCCCCCTGACAAGGTCTGATGAAGCCTGATTGCCACTTCGTCACCTTGTCGTGGGGAATGCGTGGGGAATCGCTCTGGAGCAAGGCCGCGCGGATCTCGCGTCGATGGCTGCCTTCAGCATAGGCCGACGACCGCTAAGCGTCGCAGCCCAAACCCACACGGCGTTCACCGCAACGCTGCCCGCAGAGCGGCGCCGACCAGACAGGCTCGGGAGGAGTGCCTCCAAGGCGTCCACGCGCCCTCCGGCACCCACGCACGTGACAGCGACGGCGTCCATGTCATGGCTCCCACCGTCTCGGTGATCTCGGCGTACGACTTGCCCGCGTTGTCGCAGGACGCCGTGGACGTCGGCCCCTGGAGCCACGATCCTGTCCCGGTGACCAGGCGGTGCTGCTCGGGGTTCATGGCGTCCTCCTGGCGGCGAGCGAACACGACATCCGTCCTGACGGGCTCCGACTCCTCCCCGCGGACAGGTGCACCTCGAAGCCACCAGGAGGACTGGCGCTACGGATCGTCCCCGTCCGCCGAATTTCAGAGTCGGACGTTCACGTCGGCGGACCAGGCGTCGCGACCATCCTTGACGACAGGAAGGTCGCCGAAGGTGTCCAGATGTTAGTTATAAGAGCGTCGAGTTGTTAGATAGAGCGCTGTCCAACTGTTAGAGTCATCGCGTGGGCTATCGACGCAGGATCGTGGACGAGAGCCTCGACGACCTCTTCCCTCACCTGTCCGCGATCGCGCTCGAGGGAGCCAAGGGCGTGGGCAAGACCGCGACCGCCACCCAGCGGGTCACCACGGTGTTGTCGCTCAACAACCCCAACGAGCGAACAGCCGTGTCCAGCCATCTGGACCTGGTCACCGAAGTCCCCGGCCCGGTCCTGATCGACGAGTGGCAACTCGAACCCGACGTGTGGGACAGGGTACGGCGTGCGGTCGACGACGACCCCACCGGTGGCAGGTTCCTGCTGGCGGGTTCGGCCGGGGTGGCGCCGGGAGTGCGGGTGCACTCGGGGGCGGGGCGGATCGTGAGCCTGACGATGCGGCCGTTGACGTTCGGTGAGCGGGGGGTGGCCGAACCAAGCGTGTCCCTGCGGGACATGCTCGCCGGTGCCCTGCCAGCGATCAGGGGGACCTCGCCGGTGGACCTGCCCGGCTACGTCGAGGAGATCCTCCGGTCGGGGTTCCCCGGGATCCGTGACCTGCCCGAACGGGCCCGACAGGTTCAACTCGACAGCTACCTCACCCGCATCGTGGAACGGGAGTTGCCCAAAAGCGGGGTGAGCGTGCGGCGTCCGGCGGCGCTGCGGGCGTGGCTGACGGCCTATGCCGCCGCGACCGCGACCGACGCGGCCTTCGCCACGATCCTGGCCGCCGCCACACCGAGGGAAGGCGACAAGCCGGCCCGGCAGACCGCCGACATCTACCGCCAGCACCTCCAACGGATCTTCCTGCTCGACCCGATCGAGGCGTGGACGCCGGCGTTCGCGCCGCTGAAGCGACTCACGCACGCCCCCAAGCACCATCTGGTCGACCCGGCCCTGGCCGCCCGCCTCGTCGGCGTCGGCAAGACCGGGCTCCTACGTGGACAGGGAAGCCGCGTCCACGCTGCGACGGGCACCTGGCTGGGGGCACTCTTCGAGTCGCTGACCGCCCAATCGGTGCGGGTCTACGCCGAAGCGGCCGATGCCCGCATCGGGCACCTTCGCACCAAGAACACCGACCACGAAATCGACCTGATCGTCGAGGCGGCCGACCGTTCCACGGTCGCGATCGAGGTCAAACTCACCGACACCATCAGACCCGCCGACGTCGAGCACCTGAACTGGCTCGGTCAACAACTCGGCGACCGCCTGGTCGACCGGATGATCGTCTACACCGGCCGACTCGCCTACCGCCGCCCCGACGGCATCGCCGTCGTTCCGCTCGCACTCCTCGGACCCTGAACCACCCGGCAAGCCGATCGGCGAAACCCAACCCACAGGCCAAGGTGCATGACCTCACCCACATACCCAATGGTTGTGAGAGCGCTCAACTGCCCATGGGGGACGTCGCTGTCGATAGGCGTGACCGTGCGGACATGCTTGATGACGGCGCCTTCACCGCAGGCCACGAGGCGGTGCACTCTCGCTGGACGGGGTGCTGGTACCGCCCCTCAGCACGCACCGAGTGTGGTGGATCTATGGATCAAGACGGAGATGGCCTCTGGGCAACTCCTTGTCCCCGAAGGGGGCCTCACCCACGATCCGGGGCAGGAACCGTTAGTGACGCCTCCGGCTCCTGTTCTGTGGTCCAAGGACGCCGCCCCATTCGTGGACCACTCACCGCAATGGCTCCCGGACGTGCCTAGGGACAAGGTCAGAGCGTTGCGCCGGACTCACGAACCGGGAGATCGCCACCCGGCGGTATCTATAGCTGTGCACGGTCAAGGCCTACGTGCGCAGCATCTACGACAAGCTGGATGCCCACAGCCGCACGCCGGCCGCCAAGGCAAGGGAAACTGGGAATCCTGCCTCTCCTGTGAAGGGGTTCGGGCTCCGTGATCCGTCCTCTCGCTCCTTCCCCTTGCCGCGAATGCGGCACGCCGGTGATTAGTCCCACCGAATACTCCCTTCGAACGATGTCAGCGCCCCCGCGCGCGCCGATACTCGTAGTAGAGCGATAGAAGTCGCGACCGGCGGCAAGGGGCGAAGAGAGCAATGGCAGAGCAACGAAGCCCGGGAACCGGCCCGGATTGGCCCGCGGTCTACCAGATCAAGGATCGAAGGCCATCTCGGCCGCTCGTTGGCGGGCTGGTTCGCAGGTCTGTCGATCGCGCTGGAAGACGACGGCGACACGCTTTTGACCGGTGCGGTGGTCGACCAGGCCGAGGTACATGGACTCCTGAAGAAGGTGCGAGATCTGGGCGTGCCGCTCGTCTCGGTCAATCGCACTGCCACCGGCCCGGCACCACAACCAACAGAAGATGGAGATTGAGATGACCACAGGCAGAACGCCGACAAAGGAGATTGAGATGCCGACGTACAGAGGAAACGCGATCGCGATTCCCGCCTTCACCGCCTCAGATGCGAATCACAACAGCCACATAGAACAGCCGCCGGAACGACAATCATTGCGCTGCTGCGGAGCGCCTCTCAGGCGCACCGCTTGGGGCTGGGCGGGCATGAGCGGCATCGGAGGACCAC
>JBAVKY010000297.1:0-1565 GCA_049688555.1 Propionicimonas sp. | reverse complement strand
CTACGGATCAGAAGGTTGGGGGTTCGAGTCCCTCCGAGCGCGCAGCATATGACGTTGTGAGGCCCCCTCCAGGATCTGGAGGGGGCCTCATCTTGCCAAGGGAGACGTGAAGGTGTCCGTCGTGTTGGGGGGCCGGTCACCCTCGTGCTCTGGGCGCCGCTCGCGCGGGGTCTCAGCGGCTGAGCGGGATGTCAAACGGTGCAGTACGCCTCGACGAGCGCCTTGACCTCCTTGACCGTCAGATTCATTCCCTTCGCGACATTGCCGATGCCGTTCACTGTCCCGGCTTGCGCGAGGTAGGCCGTTTGCTGGCCTACACAGTTCTTGTCACCGGGGATACCCGGCGTCGTCTGCGCTGCCTGCGCAGGAGTTGCGAAGCCGACAAGTGCAATACCCAGGGCTGCTACTGACACAGCGATCTTTCGCATGCTTCCTCCAATTCTGACGAGGGACGCACTCGCGCCCGACGATGTTGGCCGTGAGGCGGGATGCCTCACGAGGGAACCCCGGTGCCCGGAACTGCAGCACTTCAGGTGGGATCGACGCTACGAAGCCCTGGGAGTCCCCGCAATGAGCAATAGAGACACCCACGAGTTCCCCGCGCCGCCCGAAGGGCTCATCAGGCAGGCTCGCCGACGAGGTCGTCCGCCGGGTCCGGCTGGGCCGACGCGGTCTCCAGGCGAACGGCCACCCAGGGCATGAACCACTGCACGAGCGGACCGATGGCGAGGGCGTAGAAAACCGTCCCGATGCCGACTGCGCCGCCCAGCAGCCAACCGATACCCAGCACCGTCAGTTCCAGGAGCGTCCGGATCAGCCGGGTGCTCTTCCCTGTCCGCCGGGAGAGGGCAACCCACAGGCCGTCGCGCGGTCCGGTTCCGAGTTGGGCGCCGACGTAGAGGGCGCCGGCGAGTCCGTTCAGCACCACCGCGACGACCATCAGGGCGACGCGCTCGACCCAACCTTCGGCGTCCGGCAGCAGCGCCAGCCCGGCGTCCACCGCCAGCCCGATCACGATGACGTTGAGCACCGTGCCGATCCCGGGCTTCTGGCGCAGGGGGATCCAGAGCAACAGCACCAACGCTCCGACCACGATCACGACCGTGCCGAACGACAGCGGCAGGTGACGTGTGAGCCCGTCGTGGAAGATGTCCCAGGGGTCGAGGCCGAGCCCACTGCGAATCAGCATCGCCATCGAGCCGCCGTAGAGCACCAGCCCGGCGAGGAGTTGGGTCAGGCGCCGGGGGAGCCGGCTCCCTGGCCGAAGCAGGTTTCGCATGAGGTCCATCGTGCCGCAGAAGTGGCCTACTACGGGAAGGCCATTTGTGACAGAGTGGACTGGTGGCCGTCACCCAATCCAACTCGATCGCACGCCTGCAGGCCCTGCTGCCGCTGCCAGAGGACGCGGCAGCCTACGCCGGCCTCGCCCAAGCCGTCCGAGGGCTCGTCATGGAAGGCCACCTGGCGATCGGCTCCCGGCTGCCGAGTGAACGGGCGCTCGCGCTCGCGCTGGGGCTGAGCCGCACCACCGTCACGCGTGCCTACGCCGAACTCGTCGCGAGCGG
>JBAVKY010000296.1:0-1964 GCA_049688555.1 Propionicimonas sp. | reverse complement strand
CGGTGGTGTGATCGTGCTCCTCTATCGCAGCATGAGGCGTCACCTCGACCGGATCGACGTCCCCTATCGGGCGGAGTTGG
Organism: Propionicimonas sp.; assembly: GCA_049688555.1. Lineage (GTDB taxonomy): Bacteria > Actinomycetota > Actinomycetes > Propionibacteriales > Propionibacteriaceae > Propionicimonas. Next base: position 1,884 of record JBAVKY010000296.1, on the reverse strand, counting down.
ACGCCGAATCGGCCACGGCGCCCGGATCGCCGAGTTCGCCGGCGGCTTGACTGCGGGGATCGGGCCTGGGCCGCGGCCGGTGGCTGGACGGCTACTCTGTCTGGCGTGAATCGACTGGCCACGGCATCCTCCCCCTATCTCCGGCAGCACGCGGCGAACCCGATCGACTGGTGGCCCTGGTCGGAGGAGGCGCTCGCCGAGGCCCGTGAACGCGATGTGCCGATCCTGCTCTCGATCGGTTACGCGGCCTGCCACTGGTGCCATGTGATGGCCCACGAGTCCTTCTCCGACGCCGAGGTGGCCGCCCTGGTGAATCGGGACTTCGTCGCGATCAAGGTGGATCGCGAGGAGCGCCCCGATCTCGACGCGGTCTACATGAAGGCGACGCAGGCACTCACCGGTCAGGGCGGCTGGCCGATGACCGTCTTCCTCACTCCCGAGGGCCTGCCCTTCTTCGCCGGCACCTACTTCCCGCCGCAGCGCAACGGTCAGATGCCCTCGTTCAGCGAGGTGGTCACCGCGATCGCCGGCGCCTGGCAGGATCGGCGGGCCGAGGCGGCCCAGAGCGCCCGCGCCATCACCGAGTACCTGGCGGCCGAGTTCGTGCCGACCCCGGCTCCGGCGTCCATCGACGTCTGGGCGACCCTGGCCAAGGTGAGCGCCGACTTCGACCCGATCAACGCGGGCTTCGGCACCGCGCCCAAGTTCCCGGCGCCGATGCTGATCGACGCCCTGCTGGTGAAGGGGGAGCCTGGTTCCCTCGATGTGGCCCAGCGCACCCTGGAGGCGATGGCCCGCGGCGGGATCTGCGATCAGGTCGGTGGGGGCTTCGCGCGCTACAGCGTCGATGCGGCCTGGGTGGTGCCCCACTTCGAGAAGATGCTCTACGACAACGCGCTGCTGCTCGGCGCCTACGTCCGCGGCTGGCGGCGCACCGCCGACCACGACGGTCCACTGCGCGCCCTGTTCGAGCGAACGGTCCGTGGCATCGTCGCCTGGATGCAGCGCGAGATGCGCCTGGAGGGGGGCGGCCTGGCCGCCAGCCTGGACGCGGACAGTTCCGACGTCCGGGGGATGCCGCACGAGGGGATCTTCTACGTGTGGACGCCCCCGTTGCTCACCGACGCGTTGGGTCCCGAGGACGCGGAATGGGCGGCCAACGTCTTCCACGTGACGAGTTCGGGCACCTTCGAACATGGCCTGTCGACCCTGCAGTTGCGCGGTAACCCCGACCTCGGGCGGTTGGCCGAGATCTGCGATCGCCTGCTCGAGGTGCGTGCGCAGCGGTTCCCTCCGGCGCGTGACGACAAAGTCGTGGCGGCCTGGAACGGGTGGGCCATCGATTCGCTGGTGTGGGCGGCGACGGTGTTCGACGAGCCCGCGTGGCTCGATCTCGCCCTCGAGACCGCGGAGGCGCTGTGGAGCGTCCACTGGGTTGACGGCGGGCTGCGACGCACGTCGCTGGACGGGGTCGCCGCCCAGGTGCCCGGTTTCGCCGACGACTACGGCGCCGTCGCGTTGGGCTTCGCCCGGCTGGCCGGTGCGCTGGGTGACTCGGTGTGGCTCGACCGGGCGCGCTCGCTCCTGGCGATCGCCCTGACCTGGTTCGCGGCACCTGACGGCGGTTTCTACGACAGCGCGGCCGATGCCGAGCAGCTGTTCGCCAGGCCGCGTGACCTGTCGGACAATCCGACCCCCTCCGGGACGAGTTCGCTGATCGCCGCGTTGCGGCTGGTGGGGTTGATGGCTGATGATCCGGCCTACCTCGCCAGGGCGGACGACGCTGCGGCCACCACGTTGGGCGTCACCGCGAGCATGCCCCGCTTCGCCGGCTCGGCGCTGACCGACCTGCTCATCGCCGACGAGGCCCGGACAGGACTGCGT
>JBAVKY010000295.1:0-2753 GCA_049688555.1 Propionicimonas sp. | reverse complement strand
GGCTTGAACTTCTCACGGTGGACGGACGCACAGCCGTGCCCGCCGTTCCCTGCTGCGACCCGCAGCGTGGCGCGGTCGACGAAGGACGGGATGGCCATGGGGAACTCCTTGAACAGGGACCTTCGGTGATTCTATCGGTCGGCCCGGAGGGCGCTTCGGCTGGTTCCTGCGGGGGTGTCGGGGCGGGGCGACGAGTCGGGCGAGTCTGGTCTCGTCCTGTCTGGAGCCTCTGCTGGCACCGAGAGACCGGCAGCAACGCATCGAGGGACCCCATGTTGGGGTCCCTCGATGGTGAAAATTCGTGGTGGGTCTACTCCGCGAGGGCGATGTTGACGACCCGGCGCCCGCGCCGGGTGCCGAACTCGACCTTGCCCGCACGCAGGGCGAACAAAGTGTCGTCGCGACCGCGACCCACACCCTCGCCCGGGTGGAAATGAGTGCCGCGCTGGCGAACGATGATTTCGCCGGCGTTGACCTCCTGGCCGCCGAACCGCTTCACGCCGAGGCGCTGGGAATTCGAGTCACGACCGTTCCGCGAGGCGGATGCGCCTTTCTTGTGTGCCATGTCAGCTCCTCAGCTCTCGATCCCGGTGACCTTGATCTGGGTGTAGCGCTGGCGATGGCCCTGGCGCTTCTTGTACCCAGTCTTGTTCTTGAACTTCACGATGCGAATCTTGGGGCCCTTGGTCTCAGCGAGCACCTCTGCGCTCACCGTCACCTTCGCCAGTTCTTTCGCATCGGCGGTCACGGCATCGCCGTCCACCACCAGCAACGGGACGAGGTCGAGGGACGAGCCAACTTTGGCATCGACCTTGTCGACCTCAAGGACGTCACCGACAGCAACCTTGTGCTGGCGCCCGCCACTGCGCACGATCGCGTACACGACTGACCCACTCTCAACGAACCTGATACGTCTGGTCGGTGATCGCCCCGAATGAGGCCACCGAACGGGCAAGGCGCCGGTTTCATCCAGCACAGCGAGCACCGAGGATCAAGAGTAAGCGCCGGGCGTCCGGGGGGTCAAACCAGCCGGGCGTCAATGAAGTCCGTCACCGCGTCGCAGATGCTGGCGAGGACCTCGGCCAGGCGAGCCCTTCCCGCGGCGCTGCGGTCGTCAGGGCCGTGGCTCTTGCCGGCGATGGTGACAAAGCGAGCGGCCGATGCTCCAGCCTGCGACAACGCCGCCTGCAGTTCGACGGACCCCCCGAACGGGTCAGACTCAGTTTGCAGGACGAGCGCCGAGCCGGCAACTGGCGCCAACTCTTCGACCCGCGAGCGCTCTGGCTTACCGGGCGGATGCAGTGGGAAGGCGGACAACACCAGCCCTCGTTGCGGCTCGGCGAAACAGCGACAGGCCACCCGAGCGCCGTTGCTCCGGCCCCCGGCGAAGAGTGCCACACCCGGAAACTGCACCGCGAGGGCGCTGCACGCAGCCCTCCAGGCGCTGTCCAACTGGCCCGGCGGCGCCAGGGTCTTGCGACCAGCCACGACCCAAGGCTGTTCGAAGCGCACCACGGTGATGCCGCGCGGCGGGAGCCTCTGGGCTAGCCCCACGAGTTCGGCGGCCGCGATTCCCCCACCGGCACCGTGCCCCAGCAGCAGCACGGCTTTCGGCTCGGCCGCGGCTGCCACATGGAGCCGCGCCAACCCCACGGGGGTCTCGAGCTCGCTGATCACCTCGCCAGTATCCCCCTCGTGTGGATCCGTGCAGCTATTGCAGGAGAGGAATTGGCCAGCCTCAGGTTCGTGGGGGAATTTGCAGGAAATCCGAGCCATACGAACGCCCGCAGGCTGCACGAATCAACGCGAGCCCCCAGAGGGCGAGCTCGGGGGCCGCATAAGCCGCATTCACCCACACAGAGCACGCCTGACTCGCTCAATGACGTCCTCGGGCGTCAGCACGATCTCCTTGCCGAGCCAGCGCACCACTGTGAACCCCAAGTCGCGCAGAACCTGTTCCCTCTCCTTCTCACGCACGATCGCCTGTGGGTCGCGGTACTTGACCGCGCCGTCCGCCTCACCGATCACCCCTTCGGCGGACCAGAAGAAGTCGGGAAACAGCACTCCCCAGCTGGTTCTGATCGGCACCTGGCACTGAGGTGTCGGCAATCCAGCCAGGTGGAAGTGCCCTGCCGACAGCGATTCGATGGGGGTCTCTCGGCGTGGATCCACCATCCCCAGGGCGTTCACGACTCCAACCATGCCTCGCCCGTGGCCCGCCGCCTCTCGCATGGTGGTCACGGCTGCCGCGACGAGTCGCTGGTTGCCGAAATCCGCCCGCCGGGGAGTCGTGACCATGGCCTCGCAGATCATGCGCACCGCGGCGTCGAGAACCACCAGTGCGTCAGGGAGATCGAGTCCCACAGCGACGTCGACCGCGGTCCTCGACGGTGTGGTGATAAGGGCGCCGCTGTGATGGTGAGTGAGGTGGTGCGACGGCAGGGAGCCGCAGCGGAACCGCGCCGATACGCCCCTGCTGCGCAGCGAGTCCCCGGTCGGCACTGTCAGTGTCGGCGGTTGCAGTGCCCAGTCTTGAAGTGGCGGAGCGGGCAAGCCCCACGCGAGCGCCGCGCTGGCATGGCTGACCGCCGCCTGGGGGTGCAGCTGCTGCTCGGCCTGGGCTTTCAGCAGGTGCTGGGCGGCGGCCTCGCTCGGCCAACTCCGGGCGTCCGGGTAGACCCCGTCGCGAATCCTGATCAGGCTGCCGAGCCGGATCTGGGTGGCGAATCATCGTCCGAGTGACCCCAGCTGCC
>JBAVKY010000294.1:0-2581 GCA_049688555.1 Propionicimonas sp. | reverse complement strand
CACCTGGCCAGGGGATCAACGTCCTACGGCGAGGCGTGCGCTGAGCCCGAGGTGGTCCGTCCCACCGATGCGCCAGGTGGACGCTGCCGTGACGCCGACGTCGTCGTTGACGAGCAGGTGGTCGATGGCGATCAGGGGCGGTAGGCCGTCCGCCGGATAGGTGGGCAGCCAGCCCACGCCCGAGACCTCGGCGCCGCTTCGCAGGCCGCCTTGCAGCAGTTGTCGCAGGGGCTCGTGCTCGCGAACGGCATTGAAGTCCCCCAGCACGATCGTGGGCCCGTCGGAGAGCCGGGCGGTGTCGCCGATGCCGGCGAGCTCGGACTGCCAGGCGTGGAAGTCCACCGTCGGGTTGGTCACGTGGACCGCGACCACCCGCAGCGGGCCACCAGGCAGGTCGACGTCCACCACATGGACGGGCGCCTCGATGCCCGACTCGACAACCTGCCGCAACGGGTACCGCGAGAACACCATCATGTTGGTCGGGTACCAGGCGTAGTTCGGCACCCCGATCCGGTACGGGAGCAGTTCTCGCCACTGCGGGCTGTCGATCGTGGACGAGGTGGCGATGGTGACCTCCTGCAGCACCACCACCTCCGGCGACTCCTGCGCCACCCGCTGGGTCAACTGGGCGAGGTCGACGCGGCTGTAGTAGGTGTTGAGCGTCATCACGGTCACGGGCTCCCCGGCGACCGGGACGGGGTCTCGGGGCCAATACGGCGCCGTCCACGCGAACTGGACGGCGAACATCACCACGACCGGAACGAGGAGTAGCAGCCACCAGGCCCGGGCGACCAGCAGGATGGCGATGCCTGCTACCGCCCAGGCGAGGAAGCCGTAGGGGGTGAACGACGCGGCGAGCGTCAGGTACCGGTGCGACAACTGGAGATGAGGGTAGGCGCCCAGGACGAAGGCGAAGCTGCCGAGCGCCGCCCCAAGGCAGGCGAACGTGATGCCGACGAGTCGGCGGCCACGGCCAGTCCTTGGCTTCAGGTTCTTCCTCCGGCTTTCGAGCACAACGTCCCTTCCCCCACGCACGTCCGAGGATAGGCCGCAGGAAAAGGCCGAACGGCGTTGACCCCCGAGTCCGGCCACCGTCACGGCAGAACTCCGGCGGCGTGCGAAATGTACGATCACACAGACTGCTCAACTCACATGCCGTCTCGTCATGCTCGGCCGCCCTTGGCGGCGACATGACGCGCGGGGGTGTCGAACCGTACGGAGGGCAAGCGTGGGATCCCCGATCGCCACACTGCGGCAACTTCGTGCCGTCGTGCGCACCCAAGGTGCCGACTACGCGTGGCGGCTCGTCCGTCCCTCACGGACCAGCCGGGACGCCCCGGGCCGCCTCGTCCTGATCGGCCCCCGGCTGGAATCCAGCGGCGCCCCCCTGGTGCTGCTCGACATCATGCGCGACTTCGCCGGGCAGCGACCCGATTTGCCCCTAGCCCTGGTGGCTCCTTTGGTCGACGACGAGCTCGTCGGAGAGGTCGACCGCCTGGGGGTGCACCGGGAGCCGGCCCTCCGGGGCGTCGGGCCCAGCCTGATCGCTCGGCAACTCCGCCTGTCTGAGCGTGATGCCGTGCTGCTCAACACCGCCAACGTGCCCGCCCCGTACCGCGACCACGTCTTCGACCTGCTGGAGGCGGACGCGCTGGGCGCTGCGGTCTGGTTCCTGCACGAGATGGAGGAGTCGTACTTCGAGGACACTGCCCTGGTCGCCCGCACCGCCCACCTGCTGGCCGATGGCCGGCTGCACGTGGTGGCGCCGTCGCGGAAGGCGGCCGACTACTACAAAGCCCTCTTCCGCACCGAGCGCGTGGGCATCGTCCGACTGCGGGTCACCTTGCCCCCACAGCACCAGAGCGACCACTCCCCAGCCGACTTCCGGACGTTGCGCTTCTGCAGCGTCGGCACGTCGCAACGCGGGTACAAGGGGCAGTTCCTCACCATCGCCGCGCTCGCCACGTGCGTTCAGGCGCTCGAGGCCGACCCGGAGCGGTACCGCGAGTTCACCCTCGATCTCGTGGGCGCCAAGGAGGACACCTACTACTCGCGGCAAATGACCAGCGTGGCCCACGGACTCCTGGGCGACCGGGCGACCCTGCACGCCTGGACGAGCCGCGCCGAGGTGGTGGCCATCGAAGCGCGCTGCAACGTGACCCTCGGGTCGTCCTACACCGAGACCTTCGGCCTCTCGATGGCCGAGGGGATGCTGCTCGGTCACGTCCTGCTGCGCAACGCCACCGGTGGCGTGGACGAGCAACTCCGGCACGGCGTCAACGGGTACCTCATCGACCCCACCGACGTCGCGGCGTACGGCCGTCGGCTGCGGGAGCTGCTCGACCGGGAGAAGACACCCGACGAACGCCTGACGGCGATGGGCCTGGCTTCACGGGAGCTGAGCGAACCTTTCACGACCGCCAACTATGCGTCCCAACTGGGGCCGTACCTGGCGCCAGTCTGACCGGAGGCCCGGTAAGGCGCGGGCGTCGCGGTGGTCAACAGACGACCGAAGCTCGGGCTCGCCTCGCCCTGGACAAGGTCTATCACCGACAGGGACTCCGTCGACGCAACTCAGGAT
>JBAVKY010000293.1:0-4846 GCA_049688555.1 Propionicimonas sp. | reverse complement strand
CCGTTGCGTTGCGTCGGGGGCGCGAGCCTTTGGCTGCGGTGAGCCGGTGCTGCTCAGCTGCGCGGTCGAGTTCGACGGTTTCCAGGTTGGTCCTGGTGATCTTCTCGGAGCCGGTGATGATGGCGTCGACGGCGGCACCGCGGAGCAGGTGTGACAGGCTGCCGATCATGCCGCCCGTGCGCTGGTGCAGGTAGTCGACCAGTTTCAGCAGTGTCCCCGGCTTGTGGTTGTGCAGCCGGAGGCTGCCCTCGAAGGTGGCAATCAGCGCTGCCCAATCCTGTCGCTGCTTGGCAGTGCCATGGTCGAACGGCTGCGTTTCGATCGTTGAGAACCGTCCTGCGATCTGACGGCCCCGGGTTCCGGCGAACAGGCCTACGCGCTCTACGTCGATGCCCGCGTAGACGAATGTTGCGGGTAGGCGTTCGGAGAAGTACTTCAACTGGTCGGAGACTTCAGCACCGGCCCTGGTGGCCAGGTTCAGGTTATGGATCTCGTCGACGATGACCAGGTCGCAGCCGCAGTCACCCAGGACCCCACAGACCGAATCGGTGATATCGGTCATGTTGGAACGGTTGGTGACGGGAAGGCCCAGGAATCTGGCGAACTCCGCGGCAAGCATGCGCGGGGTTGCCGCGGGGGGGACGGTCACGTAGACCACGGCCATGCGCGGTCCTGGCGATGGGTTGCGCAGTCGTTTGGCAAGTTCGTGAGACTTGCCGAGCTGGGTGATGGCGGTGGTCTTGCCGGTGCCCGCGTCTCCGCTGACGATCAGGCCGCGCCGGGCGCTGATCTGATGTCGGTTCAAGACGATGAGTCTCCGCCCGATGAGGCTGACCTGCTGGACAACGGGCGTGGCTACCACGGCCAGCCGGCTGTGGTAGCTCAGCCTGGCATCGTCATCGAGACATGACTGCTGTTCAGCCACTGGTGAGCCACCTTGGAGGATGACGGAAGATGTCAACCCCGGTGGTGGCTCATCGGCAGCGTCGACGAACCGTCTCCAACCCTCCTTGGTGGTCAACGGCTCGTGCCCGGGCTGCGGCCCACCGGGGTGCCGATGCGTGGTTGCGGTCACCAGAACCGCTCGGCTTCGGCTCGGGCGCTGAATACCCCGAACGGGATCACGGTAGCTTCGATCTCATCATCGGCTGCGGCTGCATCGGCTCCTCCATCGGTGCCGCTGGCCTGGCCAGGTCCCGGTTCATCCTCAAGAGCGGGAAGAACAGGGTTGGCGGCCGCAGCCCTGGTTCGGGCGATGACCCGTCGCGTCGTGAGGTCGCCGTCGACCGGTCCGGTTTCAGCCCGGGTCAACAGGTCATCGAGGGCGCGGGCGATGCTGGCTTGGTCGGGGTCGGCGGAACGTGCGGCCAGCTGCTTGCGGACGTGGCGCAGGGTGTAGTCAGCGAAAGGGGGCAGCGTTCGGTTGTGGTGGATCCAGGCGACGCTGGTCAGGGCGCCGTCATCGAGGCGGACCCAGATCCGCGAAAGGTCGTACGGGTCGTGATGCACCTCCCACCTACCGGACATGGCAGCCACGCCGGAGCGTTGACCGCGGTACGCATTGAGTTCGGGGGAGTCGTAGGTGAGGTAGCCCAGCCGGATGCCCTCCGCGGTGATCCGCCGCCAGGCCACGGGCAGCAATTCCAGGTAGTCCTGCCCCGAAAGTGCCAGCGGCACGTAGCCGGCGGACGCTACCAGCGCGGCATACATCTCGTTGGGGGACAACGCGTGGCGTGGTAGGTCCGGGTGTCGCAACCCATCGTGGGGACGGGGCTGCCAGCAGGCAACCACCCATTCGTCGAGCAGATCCTGAAGCTCCTCGATCGACCACAACTGCCCGGCCTCGACCCGCTCGCCACGCCTTACGACATCACGACCGGTGTATCCGGCCACGTACTGGCAGAACAGGGTGTTGATCGATGAGTAGGTCCGCTCGACGACGGCCTTATCGGTCGGCGTTCGCGGGTGCGACGGCTGCACCGTGATCCCCAACTGGGCGCACGCAGCGACGAACGTGGCCGACAGGAACACCGCGCCGCGATCACAGACGATGGTCTCGGGAACGATGACCGGCTTTGCCGCCGCGTCGGCCAGCCGTTGGTCTATCTGCGCCAGCTCCACGGGTAGCCGTGAAGCCTGCAAACGCAGTGCCTCCGGCCATCCCGGGCGCATCGGTTCGGGGACCAGCGCACGTGCCATTAGCAGTGCCGCGTCGATGCCCTTGGTGCCATGAGGTCGCAGCACGGCTGCGCATATGGAGCGGGTCGCCAGGTCGACCATCGTGGTCAGTTCAACCCGGCCGACCACACCGTCGTCGATGAACGCCATCACATCCAGAGGCGTCGTGTCGATCTGCACCAGTTCACCGGGCCGCGCTGCGGCAACCGACCCGAACGGACCCTCTGGCCGGTTCGCCAAGGACCGGCGAGTCGTTGCCGGCCCGAAGGAGTGCATGCCGGGATCCAGGCCAGCGAGCAGCCGGTAGAACGTGGTCCTGGCTGGCATCACGACCTCATCAGGACCGTGTTCCTCCACCAGCAGCTGCTCCACGCGGCGCCGTAGCCGCGTCCGAGTCCCGGTCGACTTGGGGATTTCCTCGGCCATCGCCCGCCGGGTCGCGCCCACCACGCGAGGATCGATCCGCCCAACCTGCGTCGTTGGCTTCGTGGACCGGTTGTCGACCAAACCCCAAAGGCCTGACTCGGCATATGCGCCCCGCTTGCGCCGCACCGTCGCCCGGCTGACCTGTTCTCCCAACGCGCACAACTCATCAGCCTTCGCCTGCTCCCGTTGGGCCAGCGTGTAACAGGCTGGGTCATAACCCGGCCGGGGTTCAGCCCCGGCATCGGCATCCGGCGGAAGCCCAACTTCCACCTCCAACACATGAAGTTCCCACCAGCGAGCGCGTTCCACCGCCGCCGGTGAGACGCCGTCCAACAAGCCCAACCCCGTCAGGGACACCGGCGCGGCCCCGGACAACAGCAAGAAGTCCCCGTCAGCCTGCAGATGGGCGACCGTGACCAACCGGCAGACTCCATCATCACCAGCGAGCCGGACGACGGTTCCCGCCAACCCGACCACAGTGTGCTCCCCGCCGTCGAACCTGACCTGGTCCCCGAGATGGAGAACGCCACGAGGGGATACCCGGGCGTTCACCGGGAGCCGCCCCAGACGACAGAACGCCCCGACAACACGATCGACAGATCAGCCGACAACTCACCCCGCCAGAGCAGGTGGAACAGGACCGGCAGCACAGCCATCGGCAGTCCCACCAAGGACACACCATCCATCAAGCGACGAGGGCCCCCGAAGACCTCCCGCAGGCGACCCCCAACCGCAGGATCAGCGAACCGTGGCTGACGGTAACCGGCCAGCCAGCGCAGGTTCCCCGCCAGGACAGGGTCCAGGGACCCGACACGCTCAAACTCCCAACCCAACACCTCGCACGCCGCAGCCGTGGCCTCAAAGGCCTGCACGTCACGCGGCCGGATCCGATGATCAGGCCGACAATCCACCACCACCGCGCTGCCATCGCGACGCCGGACGAAGAAGTCGGGTGCGTGCCTGCGGGACTCCCCATCGACCGCCCAGAACAGCCAGAACGGCTGCGACGCCAGACCCACCACCTCGCGGTCGAAATCCAAGCGCATCACATGATCACGCTCCAACCACGACTCAAACCCGACATGAGAACCAGTCGTCGCGAACCACCACAAACCCGGCCAGTTCCGCTGACCCCGATACGACGGGAACGCCCGCACAGGCGGACACCGCTCAAACCCGACATCCGCACAAGAGGCCAACGGCGCATGCTGCTCGCCATCCGCATCCAAGTAACCCACGCAAACGCCCACTCCCAGCCCCGAACAAGCAGGGCCGCAGACAGACGACGGGCCAGACACCAGGCCAGTCGACCAGAGACCCGACCCACGACCCGCCCGACACGCTGACCAAATACACCGGGACTGCCCAAGTACTGCTCAACTACAACGGGACTTGCTCAACTAGACCGGGAACGGACAAGCAGGGTCGGCAGCCACACCCGGAGCCTAGCCCGTGAACTCCCAATAATGCGGGTTATTGGGAAACCGCGCCGGGAGGTTTGGGCTGGTGGATCACCCTCGCGCGGGCGTGCACTCCCCTGGCTACTTGAGCAGGAACAGCGCGGTCAGGGTGGAGTCGTCCTGGGTGGTAGCGGTGACCTTGTAGCAGGCGTCCGGTGTCCTGGGAGTCTTCCAGTTCTGGATGTACTGACCGCTGGTGGAGTCGTAGCGCAGGCTCGTTCCTCCGATGGTTACGATCTCGATGGCATCGGTCGAGGCTCCGGGGTCGCAATTGACGCGCTGCTGTGTGAAGTTCGTGACCGCTGTGACGTCGGTCAACTCGGTCAGCCCTTGGAAGACCTCGAACTTCAGCGGCACGCTGGACCCGCCCTTGACGGTGTTCTGGACCCCGCCCATATCGACAGGTCGGTAGAAGCCCTTGAGCGTCAAGGCCGGTGCACCCTTCAGCGCCAGGCTGTGGTGGCCGCCGGCGGCGATCGCGGTGACCCCGGACAGCCCCGCCGGAACCGTTCCCAGACCGAACTCGTCGATTCCCCAGGGGACCACCGTGCCGTCACCCTTCAGCGCCAGGCTGTGGAAGTACCCCGCGGATATGGCGGTGACCTCGACCAGCCCCGCCGGGACCGTTCCCTGACCGTAGTCGTTGTTCCCCCAGGCGACCACCGTGCCGTCACCCTTCAGCGCCAGGTTGTGGTAATCGCCAGCCGCGATCGCGGTGACCCCGGACAGCCCCGCTGGGACGTCCAGGAAGCCTACGGGCATGACCGGCACCGTCAGCGAAC
>JBAVKY010000292.1:0-2006 GCA_049688555.1 Propionicimonas sp. | reverse complement strand
GTTGAAATCACCGTGACCATCCCAGCCCTATCGGTGGATCCGTGCTGAGGATTTGATCTGCCACCGTGGCAGGATCGGTCCAGTAGATCGACTGGGCCGTGTGCAGCCAGAATCGCCAGTCGTCCGGGAGGTCGCGAGATTCGATCAGGCCTGGCTCGAGGGTGACTGGCAGGAGGGGCCGGTTGTTGTCGATAGCCAGGCCCACTTCGCGGCGGATGTACTCGGAAGCCAACGCGGCGCGCGACACGAGCACCACCACGGCGTCGCAATCACGGATGGACCTGAAGATCTCCTGGGCGAAGTTCCGCCCGACGCCGATAGCGGTCTCGCTCATCCACACCCGCCATCGACCATCGGCCTGCAGGTGATCGGCCAGATCGAGGGCACGCTGCCGATCTTGGCTGGAATGACTGAGGAACATCGTCCGTTTCTCCCGCGCGGTGGAGGTGGCCACCGCTGGCCCTTCGCTGGCAGGGTCTTGTCCAGACGGCGCTCCCCGAGCAGGATCTTCCGCGAATCCGCCGCCGGGGCGGTAGGTTCCCTCCGCGATACTCGCGGCGCTTGCCTGGGGCCCGACCTCAGCATGGACAGCGGCTGGCCGATCGCCTGGGGCGCCGGGCGACTCCTCGTGCCGGTCGACGCCTCCCTCCCGCTTCCCCAGCCCCTGGACATCGGCGCCGCGGGTCTCCGACGGCTCAGTCGAATCGCCACTAGCAGGCTCCCCCACGGGTTCGTGAGGATCTTCAGGAGTCGCTTGACGCCGAGTCTCGACAGGGTCAATGACCGGATTCGATTCAAGGCTTCCGGCTAGTTGGCGTATCCGCCCGCGCAAGGCTTCCACCTTCGGGTCAGCGGATTCGGGGGCGTCAAGGAGAATTCGGAGCAGGCTGAGGAACCCGGCGCGTCCACCCTCGATGCCCTTGTCGGACCCAGCTCCCTCGCCCAGTTTCAAAGCGAGCTCCAGCGCCCGGGATTCCAGATCGGCGATCAACTCGGGGCCTCGCCGCCGCTGCTTCGCACTCACCGCCCAGCGGGCGGCCTCGCGACCTTCGGCTATTCCCCAGCTCATCGCATGCAGTGCTGCGGGCTCATCACCGTCCTTGAGGTAGGTTTCCGCGAGGGTGCTCACCGCCTCGGCAACACCTACCGGATCGCAGTTACGTGCGAAGAGCTCGATCGACTCGCGCAGTTCCAGGCGGGCGGCTTCGGCGTCCCCCGTCGTGGCGGCGATCTCCCCCAATGCCTGACGCACATAGGATTCCCCCAGCAGGTCCCCCACTTCGGTGTAGCCGTTCAGGGCCTTGCGGAAGTACTCCAGCGCCACGATGATCTTGCCCCGCCGCCGCGCGGCCGCTGCGAAGAACCGCTCGGCGTTGGCCTGTCCGAGCCGGTCCCCCATCGTTTCGAACAGTGCCATCGAAGATTCGTAGAGCTCCATGGCCTCGGGGTCCATACCGACCGCCGCCAGGGTGTTGCCACACGAAAGCAGCACACCGGCCATCCCTTCCAGGTCACCCAGCCTCTCGTACGCGCGGATGGCCGTGTCGTACTCTCTGACGGCTGCATCAACATTGCCACAACGCCGTTCCAAACTGCCAAAACGCCGGTGCATTTCAGCCAAGGCGGATTCATCTTCGCCGCTGGACAGAATCTGCAGCGCCACCTCGAACTCGGCCCGCGCGGCCGCCAGGTCGTCGCAACGGATGAACGCCTCGCCCAACAACCGCCGGGCTTGGGCCTCCAACTCGCGGAGAGGAATCTCTGCGAAGAAATCGCGCGCGGCTATCAGGTGATCCCTCGATTCGTCCAGGTTGGAGGTGAACAGGGAAAACTCGCCCAGCAGCAACCGCGCCAAGCCCATGCCCCGCCTGGTAGGCACTTCCTCGAACAGGTGCAGCGCTCGATACGCCTTCGCCGTTGCCCCCAGCACATCGCTACTTCGCAGCTGCTGCGCCTGAGCGATCAATTCCATCCCAGCCGTGAATGGGTCTTTCAACATCTCGCTA
>JBAVKY010000291.1:0-12285 GCA_049688555.1 Propionicimonas sp. | reverse complement strand
GGAGTTCAGCGCTGGTGACGTAGACCGTGATCTTCTCGTCGTGGCGGACCCGTCCGGTGCCGAGGGACTGGGACGCCTCGTCCGAGGCCTCCGGTGCGGCTGGTGCGGCAGGCGCGGCGGCCGGCGTCGTCGAGCGGAACAGCTCTGAGGCGCCGGGAAGGGCTATGCGCCGGGGCATCGGAACAACACCTCCCTGGCCAGCATGCGGTAGGCCTCCGCGCCGGGGGAACTCGGGGCATAGGTGGTGATCGGCTCCCCGGCAACCGTGGTCTCGGGGAACTTGATGGTGCGGCGGATCACGGAGTGGAAGACCACCTCCCCAAACGCTTGGACGACCCGCTCCAGCACCTCGCGGGCGTGGAGGGTGCGGGCGTCGTACATCGTGCCCAGGATGCCGAGGATCTCCAGTTCAGGGTTCAGCCGGTCCTGCACCTTCGCGATGGTGTCGGTCAGCAACGCGATCCCGCGCAGCGCGAAGAACTCGCACTCCAGCGGCATGATCACCTGGTCGGCAGCCGTGAGGGCGTTGACGGTGAGCAGCCCCAAGGATGGCGCGCAGTCGATCAGGATGATGTCGTAGGAGTGACGGACCTTGCTGAGCACCCGACGCAGGGTCTGCTCCCTAGCCACCTCGCTGACCAGTTGCACTTCAGCAGCCGCCAGGTCGATGTTGCTCGCCAGGATGTCGAGCCCAGGCACCGACGTGGGCGCGATGACCTCGGCGATGTCGGTGTCCCGCCTGATCAGCAGGTCGTAGATGGACTTGTCCAACGTGTGCGGATTGACGCCGAGCCCGACCGAGAGCGACCCTTGCGGGTCGAAATCGACCAGCAACACCTTGCGTCCGGTCTCGGCGAGCGCCGCCCCAAGGTTGATGGTGGTGGTGGTCTTACCCACTCCCCCCTTCTGGTTGCACAGTGCGATGATCAGCGCCCGTTTCGGGTGGTTGGGATCGGGTGCCGTCGGCTCTGGCAGTTCGGGCAGCGGCCGTCCGGTGGGGCCCAGATTCGGCGCATCAAGAGTCGGTTCGGGATCGAAGAGGGCGTCGGTGTCGTCGTGCTTCACCCCTGCAGCTTAGGCCACCATTGTCGACAAGTCTGCACATGCAACCTGCCGCCCGCCGCCTTAGCCAGCCACCCCCACGCCGACGAAGGCCACCCGAGGTCGGCTCAGCGGGCGCGGGGGTGTGAGCTCAAGAACACCTCACGCACGTGCTCGACGGTGACCAAGGTGTACAGCTGCGTCGTGGTCACCGAAGCGTGTCCCAGGAGTTCCTGGACGACCCGCACGTCGGCGCCGCCGTCCAGCAGGTGGGTGGCATAGGAGTGGCGCAGGGTGTGTGGGCTCACCTGCCCGGCGATCCCGGCCACCTCAGCGTGCTGTTGAATCACCTTCCACGCGCTCTGCCGGCCAAGCCGTTCACCCCGAAAGCCCAGCAGCAGCGCCGGCGTGCCACGCGCCGACCGCGCCGCCCAACCGGGACGACCCCTCACCAGCCAGGCCTCGACCGCGGCGCGTGCATAGCTACCCAGGGGCACGAGACGCTCCTTGCGACCCTTCCCGAACAGCCGCAGTCCGGCGTCCGGATCCGCCAGTGCCGGCCTCAGATCGTCGAGGTCGAGGTTCACCACCTCGGAGATCCGGGCACCGGTGCCGTACAGCAACTCCAGCAGCGCGACATCCCGGAGTCCCTCGGGGGTGCTGCGATCAGGTGAGTCCAGCAGCCCCTGAACGGCGTCGATCGGCAACGCCTTCGGGAGTCGCTTGAGTTGTTGGGGCGGGCGCACCCCAGCGGCCGGGTTGGCCTCCCCGCCCTCCTCGGCGGCGAACCGGTGCAGGCTTCGGACGGCGACCACGGCTCGCGCGACGCTGGCGGCGGCTAGCCCCGACCGGCTTTCGTCGCCCGTCCGAAGCCATGCCGCGAAGTCGGTGATGTCGGACTCACTGATCTGGCCAGGCTCGGTGATCCCGCGGTCGGCCAAGAAGCCGACGTAGCGGCCCAGGTCACGGCGGTAGCCGGAGATGGTGTGCGGGGACGCACCACGCTCCACGCTCAGGTGGTCCAGGTATCCCCCGACCAGCCGCCGCAGCGGACTCGTGCTCACGCCAGCGCAGCGAGTGCTGCGTTGTGGGCCAGTCGCACGGAGCGCGCGGGCCAGTCGGAGTCGGGCTGCCGCAACTCCTCGAGTCCGTTCGACAGCCGGGCGGTCTCGAGTGCGAGCACCCCGCTCACCATGGTGGGGTTCTGCACCCTTCCGGCTAGGACTGCGGCGACGAGGTCGGCGCGTTTGGCCCAACACACCTCCATGTGGGCTTCCTCATGGTCGGCGACGAAGCCGTCGGGCACCGGGGCCGGGTGCAAACCCCGTGCCAGGAAGATCCGCAGGGATTCCTGGCAGGCCCCCGGGGTGGTGAAGATATCGACCAGAACCTGCCAGCGCTCGGCCCACAGCCCGGCTTCCTCGGCAAGTTCCCGCTGGGCTGCGACCAGGAAGTCCTCGCGGTCGTGATCGAGCAGTCCCGCGGGCGGTTCGGTCAGCTGGAAACCGACCGGATGGCGGTACTGGCGCACCACAGCGATCCGATCGGAGTCGTCCCAGGCGATCACCCCGACCGCTCCGGGATGAAGCGTGTACTGGCGAGCCATGCTCGCCCCGTCAGGGGTGACCACGTCGTCGTTCACGAAGTTGCTCACCGCTCCGATCCCCAGGACGGTGTGTCGTGCCACCGGCCACGCCATGGGCAGGTCGGCAAGCTCATCGTCGGCCAACAACCGGAAGTCGGGAACCTCAGGCATCGGCGTTGTCCTCAACCGGCAGGCGGGCCGACAGTCTGCGTTTCAACGCCGCCTTGATCAACCCGGCGAACAGCGGATGCGGATGCGTCGGCCGCGACTTCAGTTCCGGGTGCGCCTGGGTGCCGACGAAGTAGGGGTGGAGGTCGCGCCTCAGCTCCACGAACTCCACCAGTCGGGAGTCGGGCGAGGTGCCGGAGATGATCAGCCCTGCCTGCTCGAGTTGATCGCGGTAGGCGTTGTTGACCTCGTAGCGGTGACGGTGGCGCTCGGAGACGTGGGTGGTCTGGTACAGCTGCGCGACGAGGGAACCCGGGACGAGGTCGGCCGGGTACGCCCCGAGGCGCATGGTGGCACCCATGTCGCCCTTGCCAGAGACGATGTCGACCTGTTCAGCCATCGTGGCGATGACCGGCGCATGGGTTTGGGGATCGAACTCGGTGGAGGCAGCGTCGACCAGCCCGACGAGATCTCGAGCCACCTCGATCACCATGCATTGCAGACCGAGGCAGAGCCCGAGCGTCGGAATCCGGTTTTCACGGGCGTAGCGGAGCGCACCGAGCTTGCCTTCCACACCGCGGATGCCGAACCCTCCAGGAACCACGACGGCGTCGACGTCACCAAGATTCGCCGTCGCTCCCGCCGGCGTCTCGCAGGTGTCGGACGCGACCCAGCGGACGTGAACCTTGGCGTAGTTCGCGAAACCGCCGGCCCGCAGGGCTTCCGACACGCTCAGATAGGCGTCCGGAAGGTCGATGTACTTACCGACCAGGGCGACGGTGACCTCCTCCTTGGGGTGGTGGACGCGTTCCAGCAGGTCGCTCCAGCGCGTCCAGTCGACATCGCGGAACGACACGCCAAGTCGCCGGACGATATAGGCGTCGAGGCCTTCGGTGTGGAGCACCTTAGGGATGTCGTAGATCGACGGGGCATCGGGACAGGAAATGACCGCCTCTTCGTCGACGTCGCACATCAGGGCGATCTTGCGCTTCACCCCCGCCGGGATGTCCATGTTGGCCCGGCAGACGATGGCATCGGGCTGGATGCCGACCTGCCGCAAGGCGGCCACCGAGTGCTGGGTGGGTTTGGTCTTGAGCTCGCCGCTCGGCCCGATGTAGGGCACGAGCGATACGTGCAGGAAGAACACGTTCTCTCGGCCGACCTCGCGGCGCACCTGCCGGGCGGCTTCCAGAAACGGCAGCGATTCGATGTCGCCCACGGTGCCGCCGATCTCGTGGATCACCACGTCGATCCCGGACGCGGCCATGGCCAGCATCTCGTCCTTGATCTCGTTGGTGATGTGCGGGATCACCTGGACGGTGTCGCCCAGGAAGTCGCCGCGACGCTCTTTGGCGATCACGTTGGAGTAGACCTTGCCGGTGGTGACGTTCGCGTCACCACTCAGCGGAACATTGAGGAAGCGCTCGTAGTGACCGATGTCCAGGTCGGTCTCCGCCCCGTCCTCGGTCACGAAGACCTCGCCGTGCTGGAACGGGTTCATAGTGCCCGGGTCGACGTTCAGATAGGGGTCCAGCTTCTGCATCGTGACCCGGAGCCCCCTGGCCACCAACAGGCTACCGAGGCTCGACGCCGTCAGTCCCTTGCCGAGCGAGGAGACGACGCCCCCCGTGACGAATACGTGCTTGGTTTTCCGCGAACTGCCCACGGGCCTCCAGCGTATAGGTCGCGAGTCGGAGCCGGTCAACTCGACGCTCCGCGGACACGAACCAGGCCCGGTTCAGGCGCCGATCGATTCCAGCAACTCCCGGGCGTGCGCCAGCGCCGAGTCGCTGGATTCCAGTCCTCCCATCATCGTGGCCAGCACCTCGAGCCGATCAGCGTCGCGGACCAGCCGAACGCCGCTGACGGTGACCTGGCCGTCGTCGGCTTTGGTGACCATGAAGTGCCGATCCGCGAAGGCGGCGACCTGGGCGAGGTGGGTGACGACGATCACCTGGGCGTGCTCGGCGAGCCGCGCCAGTCGCCGTCCGATCTCCAGGGCCACGGCTCCACCGACACCGGCATCCACCTCGTCGAAGACGAAGGTCCGCCGGTTGGCCGCCTGATCGACGTGCTGGTGGGCGAGCACCACTTCGAGAGCCAAGCGCACCCGTGACAGTTCGCCGCCGGAGGCCATCTTGGCCAGCGGGCCCGGAGCCGAGCCCGGGTTCGCGGTGAACAGCAGGACAATCTGGTCTCCCCCGTGGGGTCCCGGCGTCTCCAGCGGGGCCAGGGCGAAGCAGAGCTGCGCCCTGGGCATCGCCAGGGCTGCCAACTCAACGGCGACCTCGCTGGACAGCCGCTGCGCCGCCGCGAGCCGGAGCGTGGTGATCTGGTCGGCATCGGCGCGCAACTCCGCATCAAGCAGGGTCAGCTGGGTGGTGAGCTCCCCGATCCGTTCGTCCGCACCCGTGAGGACCGCAATCCTCGCCGCGGCCTGTTCGGCATAGCCGAGTACTTCATCGACGGTGGAGCCGTACTTGCGGGTGAGCCCCTGCAACTCGGCCCGGCGCCCGGCGATCCACTCCAGTCGCGCTGGATCGGCGTCGAGACTGGCCGAGTACCCGGCCAGCTGCGAGGCCACATCCGCCACGAGGGCGCCGGCTTCGGCCAGTTGCGTCGCAACGCTGGCCAATTCCGGGTCTGCCCGGGTCGCCGGGTCCAGCGCCTTCCGGGCAGCACTGATCTGCCCCAACGCCTCTGGCGCGTCGGGGTAGCCCTCGTCGGCGCCTGCCAGCGCCGTCAGCGCTGCGTGGACGGCTTGTCGCAGGTCGTCCACCGACTGCAGTCGCCGCGCCTCGGCGGCTAGGGCCACGTCCTCGCCCGGCTGCGGATCCACCCTGCCGATCTCGTTCAGGCCGAACTGCAGCAGGTCCAGTTCCCGAAGCCTTGCCTGGGCCTGGGTGGTCAACGACTGCAACTCGGCGTCGCAGTGGCGTAGGGCCTCGTAGCGTTGCCGGTATCTGGCCAGGAGATCAGCCAGCTCGGCGCCGGCGTACGAGTCCAGCACTTCTCGCTGCCGCTCTGCCGTCCCCAAACGCAGCTGCTCAGCCTGGCCGTGAATGGTGACCCATTCGCCCACCAGCGGTCGGCCGACCGCCAAGGGAACCTGGGCGCCACCGATCGTCATTCGGGAGCGGTTCGCACTCACCTGTCTGGCAGTCAGCAGGTCGGTGTCATCCGGCTCGCCGCCCAACTCGGCGACGCTGGCCAGTCCCCCCGCGCCCAACTGCCAGCGACCCTCCACGAGCGCCCTGGCGGCTCCGGCGCGCACCAGGGCCGGATCAGCTTTAGCCCCGGCCAACAACCCGAGGCCGGTCACGATCATCGTCTTGCCGGCACCGGTCTCCCCGGTGACGGCGGTGAAGCCGGGACTCAGCTCGAGCGAGGCTTCTCCGATCACGCCCAGATCAAGGATCCTCAGCTCAACGAGCATGCGCCGCGTCCCGTTCGGCGCCACCCCGCCAACCGTCCACCGGCAGCCCGAACTTGCGCACCAAACGGGTGACAAAGGGCTGCTCGGAGGTCCGGGCCAACCTCAGCCTGCGCTGCCCCGCCCGGACTTCGATCACAGCGCTCGGCGCGACGTCGAAGGAGCGCCGCCCATCGCACCACAGCACTCCGGCCGAGGTGGCCGGGAGCACCTCGATGGACACGACGGTGGTGTCGCTGAGCACCAGCGGCCGAGCGAACAGCGCATGCGCACTGAGCGGAACCAGCAACAGGGCTGAGAGCTCCGGCCAGATCACCGGGCCGTGGGCTGAGAACGCGTAGGCCGTCGATCCCGTGGGAGTGGCGACCAGCACGCCGTCGGTGGCCCACCGGGACAACGGACGCCCGTCGATCCGAACGAGGACCTCCAGCATGCGTTCCCGGGCCAGCTTCTCCACCGAGCATTCGTTGATGGCGAACGAACTCCACAGGACAGGTCCGTCGGCGCTGTCACGCACGACAGTGTCGATGGTCATCCGCTCCTCGACCTGGTAGTCGACTGCCACCACGCGCTCGATCAGCGTGCCCACCTGCGAGGATTCCAGCTCGGCCAGGAAGCCGACGTGTCCGAGGTTGACCCCCAGCACGGGGATTTCCCGCGGCAGTGCCCACTCGGCGGCTCGCAGGATGTTGCCGTCCCCCCCGAACACCACCGCCAGCTCACACCCAGGCGCGTCGCCGGCGGGTAGCGGTTCAATGGCGGCTGCGGGCACCCGTCCGGACAGCAGGTCGATGGTGTCCTCGGCGACCAGGCACACCATGTTGTGCCGGGCGAGCCCCTCGACGAACTCCGCCGCCGCCTCCAGGGCTGCGGGGCGACGCGGATGCAGGGTGACGGCGACACGCCGGCGTTGGTCGTTCACACCCGCCACCCTAATCTGCGGCAGCGACATTCTCCGCGCCTCGACCGCCGTCGTGACCAACCAACCGCAGGAAGTACTCCTGATTGCCGTTCTCCCCCATCACCCGGCTCGGGCCCTGCCACGCCGTTCGCCAGCCCAGGCTGGACGCGGCCTCGGCCACCCGAAGGACGGCGGCAGCACGAGCCTGCTCATCCCGGACGACCCCGCGGCCGTCGAGGCCGCCGCGTCCAACTTCGAATTGTGGTTTCACGAGCAGCAGCGCCGTCCCGTCGGGACGCAGGACGCCCAGCAACGGTGAAAGCAACAACGTGAGCGAGATGAACGACACGTCGGCCACCACCAGATGGACGGGTTCAGCGTCCAGCTCGGTCAAGGTGAGATCACGCAGATTGGTGTACTCGCGGACCGTCACCCGAGGGTCCGCGCGAAGCGAGGCGGCGAGTTGCCCGTGCCCGACGTCGACCGCGTAGACCCGCTCGGCGCCGGCTTCGAGGCATACCTGGGTGAACCCCCCGGTTGAGGCTCCAGCGTCCAGCACCCGCCCGTGAACGTGCGTCTGGGAGTCCGCGAGGGCGGCGACAAGCTTGCGGGCGGCGCGCGACACGTAGCGGTCGATCTCGCTCACGACCA
Source organism: Propionicimonas sp. (assembly GCA_049688555.1). Taxonomy (GTDB): domain Bacteria; phylum Actinomycetota; class Actinomycetes; order Propionibacteriales; family Propionibacteriaceae; genus Propionicimonas. Next base: position 4,506 of record JBAVKY010000291.1, on the reverse strand, counting down.
CCCGATCGAGCTCCGTGATCACTGTCGACGACTTCGTCGCGACCACCTCGTTGACCAGCACCGCGCCTGCCGCGATCGCCTCCCGAGCTGTCGCCCGCGAACGTGCCAGACCGCGGCGTACGAGTGCGACGTCAAGCCGCGACGTCACCGTCGGGGGTCCGCCGGTGGGGGGTTGAGCGCCCGCTGTAGCGAATCGAGCGCTGTGGCGAACTGCTGGTGGTGGTCGTTGACGTCGTCGCCCAACGCCACGGCGGCGACGGCGGCGTCCACCTCGGCGACGCCGGTCACCGGCGGCGGGGTGCGCGGTTCGGATTGGCTCACGGCGCCGAGCCTACGCCGTCGGGTTCGTCGTCACCCAGCCCTCGAGCTGCCAGCGCGGCACCCGTTGCCTGGGCGTGGCCGACCGCTCGCACCACCACCGGGGTCAGCAGCGCGAATAAGTGGCGTTCCCGTCCGCGAGCTCGGGCGGCCTGCCGCACCTGGCTGAACGAGTCCAGCAAGAGCGGGATCGAACGCAGCATCACTGCAATCGCCAGGCCCACCCGTTCCGGGTTGATCCCGAAGACCCGCAGCGGCCGCAGCGCGCCGACCAGTCCGTCGATGAGCACGTTGCCCGGGGTGGTCAGCGTGACCAGACGTGAGGCATAGACAGCCGTCAGCAGGTTGGCGGCGATCACCACTCCGCGCAGCGGGGCCCCGATCAACACCTGGTAGCCAACCATCATGCCGAGCATGATCCACAGCCCGGTCGGGATCCCCCAGCTGTAGCTGAGCCCCACTCGACAGGCCGCCAGCAGCACCATGACCAGAGCCAGCATGGCGAGGCTCAGCCACAGGTCGCCGACGATGATGGCCGGCAGGCTCACCAGCATCAAGATGGCGTATTTCCAGCCAACGCCCAACCGGTGGAACACCGAATCGCCGGGCACGTACAGGCTGAAGACTCCGGTCATCGGGTCATCAGCTGCCGGTAGGCGGCGATGGCAGGCATCGGGGGGCCATCCGCCACGACCCGGCCTTCGTCGATGACCAGAACCCGGTCGGCTTCGGCCGCCATCTCAAGGTCGTGGGTGGCCAGCACCACCTGCTGGCCGACTTCGGTCAGGGCCTTCTGGATCAAGTCGCGGTTACGCAAGTCGAGCAGAGTCGTGGGTTCGTCCGCCACCACGATCACCGGGCGCGCCGCCAGCACCGACGTGAGGGCAACAAGTTGGCGCTCACCACCAGAGAGGTCATAGACGCTCTGGTCAGCGCGGCTGCCAAGTCCACGCTCCTCCAGCAGCGCAAGCGCGCGCCGTCGGCGCTCCGTCCGCTCCGGTACGTCGCGACGCAAGCTGAGTTCCACGTCGTCGACAGCGGTGGCCATGACGAGTTGGGCCAGCGGGTCAGTGAAGATGAAGCCGACCCGCTGCCGCACTTCACGGCCGCGGTCGCGCGTGTCCAATCCGTCCACCAGGACCCGTCCGGATGTTGGCAGGACCAATCCGTTCAGCAATCGCAACAGGGTGGACTTGCCCGACCCATTGGCGCCGATGATGGCGATGCGTCGTTCCGACAAGCGCAGCGTGACCTCCGCCAACAGGGTTCGCAGCAGCGGGCGTCCACCGGCTCTGGGAACAGTGACGGTGACCTGGACGCCTTGAAGCTCGATCACCTAGGCGGTCGCGGGCATCCGCGCAGCCATCAGCGCCGGAAATGCCTTGTGGACGGCAACGGCGATACCAGCTGCGGCGAACACCTTGGCAATGTCGCCCGGGACGTAGGCCAGCGCGATAGCGATCGCGTGCCCGAGGTCCATGTGGGCGTTCACCACGAAACCCGCGATGCCGAGCGGAGTCACGATCAGCAGGGCAGGGATTAGTCCTGCCACGACGAGCCACAGGTACTGGGACTTGAAGCCGCGGCGCAGGAAGAAGGCAGCAAGGGCACCGGTGGCGGCGGCGGCAATCGGGAAGCTGATCAGATAGCCCGCGGTTGGCCCAACCATGACACCGAGCCCGGCCTTGCCGCCGGCAAATACCGGCAGGCCGGCGAGGCCAACCACGACATAGAGCAGGGTTGCCAGGAACCCGCGCCAGGCCCCCAGCACCAGCCCGGTCAACGTGACGGCGAGCGTCTGCAGGGTGAGCGGGACGCCGAGCGCGCCCACCGGGATGGCGGGCGTCAGCGAGAAGGCGGCGATCAGCGCGGCGAAGACCGAGATCAACGCGATGTCCATCGCGGGTGGCGTGGTAGAGCGTCCCATCATGACTCCTTGTCAGCGCCGGATCAGGGTCAGGGTCGTCCGGGCCCCAGCAGGATAGCAACGAAAGCCGACCGGCAGCGTGGCGACCGAGATCGACTCAGTCGCCTCATCCCGCCAGCCTCAGCCGATCTGGTCGAGGCTGCCCAGTGCCGCTGCCGTCCCCAGACCAGGGTCACCCCAGGACAGAGCCGCCAACGCCCACAGCGCGTCATACTGCTGCTTGGCCGTGGTGGGCTGACCTACGATCACCGCTTCGCGTCCCTGCACCTCGACCCTTTGGTCGTTGCAGGCCACTCCGGTCGCGGTGGGCAGCAGCCGGCGGGGCGGTTCCAGCAGCGCTGCGAGGTCGGCGCCGATCTGGGTGGGACGCTCGCCCGGTCCGGCGGCCAGCAAGTCCGCCTTCCCGTGGGCACCGCTGAACACGAGGAGGGAGTCCATCGCAGCTCGGTTGGCTCCGACGATGTCGGTGTCGATCCGGTCGCCGACGAAAATCGGGTGCTGGGCACCGGTGCGTCGCACGGCCTCAGCCAGCATCGGACGAAACGGCTTGCCGAAGATCGCCGCGGGGGAACCCCCGATGGCCAGGCTGATGGCCGCGATCATGGCCCCCAGTCCAGGCACTATGCCACGATCGGTAGGTCGCGAGGTGTCGTCGTTGGTTGCGTACCAGACGGCCCCGCGTTGAATGGCCAGACAGGCCTCATCGAGCATGGGCCAGGTGAGCTGCGGATGATATCCCTGGACGACCGCCACCGGGTTATCGTCCGCGCTGGCCACCGGGGTGAGCCCAGCCCCACGGATCAAGTCCACGAGGTTGTCGCTGCCTGCCACCAGCACGGCCGACCCAGCGGGAAGTGCCTCGGCGATCGCCCTGGCGGCCACCTGGGCGCTGGTGAGGACGATGGACTCGTCTGCACTGAAGCCGAGTTGCCGCAGGTGGTCGACCACCGCCTGGGAACTGCGTGCGGCGTTGTTGGTGACGTACATCACCCGCGTACCACCGGCGACGAGAGCAGCCATCGCACTGACAGCGCCCTTGACCGCCACCGGGCCGAGGTAGATGACCCCGTCCAGATCAAAGAAGGCGGCGTCATAGGCATCCACCAACACGTCACCCATCAGTACCTGACTCCCCTCCCTCGGCGTCGACGGTCACGTCCGCCGCGAGAGCCTCGTCACCTGGCTCAGTGGCGTCGACCGTCACATCCGCCGCGAGAACCTCGTCTTCTGGCTCCGCAAGGTCTTCTGAGTCGTCGAACACGATCGTGACGCCCTGGAGTTCTGCCACCCGGTCGGCCGCATCAGTCTCAGTCTCCGTGTCCAGCGCAGCGGCCGCTTTGAACCACTTTTCCGCCTCTTCCAGGTCACCCTCGGCCACCAGGAGTTCGGCGTAACCGTAGCGCAGCCGAGCCCTTGCCAGCTTTGGACCACGGCCTCCGATGTGCTCCAGTTCCCCCCGCAGCAGCCGAATCGCCTCGTCTCGTTGGCCGAGATCCACTCGTGCCCCGGCCTCCACCAAACGCAATTCAATCGACTGGTGAGCGTCCGGTTGGGCCGCCAGGCCTTCCTTGACCACTTTCAGGGCCGCCTGCGGGCGTCCGAGGGCCCGCTCGCAGTCGGCGATCGCCGGCAGGTACTCAGTCGTTCCACTCATTCGACGCAAGGCCCGGAACTCGCTCAGCGCCACGTCGAAATACCCTGCCGCATAGGCGGTTTCCCCGGTGGCCTCGCGAGTCACGGCGAGTCGCGCGGCCCGCCGGCGTGCCGCCTCTGCGTGGGCGTAGGCCAATTCCGGGTCCGAGTCGATCAGCATCCCTGCCATCAGCAGGTGCGCACCGACGACATCCGCATGCTCCTTGGTCAGGCTGCGCAACTCCGCTCGCACGCCTCGCGGGAGCTTCCGGAGGTCGAGGCCCTCTGGTGTGGCTGGCTCGTTCGGCTTGGGCGCCAGCCCGGGATGAAGCGAAGGCTTCTCCTCGACCGGTGGTCGCTCGCCGTATTCCCTGCGCCCGCGGGAGGCTGCCCCGGCAGCAGCACCGGCGCCAGCACCGGCTGCTGCAGCGAACCCGCGACCCGACGCCGGACGACGTTCGCCGGTGCCTTCGCGTTGACCCCGTGAGCTCGCCTGGTCTTTGCGATCCCAGTCGCGACGGGGACCCGCATCGCGCGCGGGACGACCGTCGCCGGTCGGTGGCCTGCTCCCGCCGGTGCGGGGCCGGTCCGAGCTGTACGGCCGACCGTCGCCGGTCGGTGGCCTGCTC
>JBAVKY010000290.1:0-1785 GCA_049688555.1 Propionicimonas sp. | reverse complement strand
GAGATCACCCGCCGCAAGCCTGGCGACCCCGGGGACGACATGGCAGCGTTCCGCCGCGACGTGGCAGCGTTCATCGTCGCCAAGACGGCGCCCGCCACACCCGCCGCTCCAGCCACTCCGGCACTGGATCAAAACCCCGTGAAACCAGCCTTCCCGACTCTCGCACGGGTGGCCACCTTCAACTGCGGCGGTTGGGGCCGGACGAGCATGACCGCCAAGCAGATCGACCGGATCGTCGGAGTGCTGCTGAAACTCAACTGCTCGATCTACGCCTTGACCGAATGCCCCGAATGGCTACGTGACCACCTCCGTGGCGCCTGCGAATGCCCCGCGATCGCTCACCGCTGGATGCCCGGTGGGCCCACCCGCTGGCTGGTCCGCGTCCGCGGGTCACAGGCGATCCTCCGGGATTGCCGCAAGTGGGTCGGTGGCAGGTTCGACTCCGACGAGTTCGGGCCGACCAGCTACCACGGCTGGCTGTTCGAGGTTGAGACCAACCCCGTCACCAAGGCCCGGCTGGTCGTCGGCTGCTACCACCTGCCACCCAACGTCGTCGCCACTCAGGACTTCCAACGGGACGCGCTGCAAACCTTCCTGGCCAAACTGCCTGCAGGTCCGCGCCTGGTCGGCGGGGACGGCGCCGACGACACCGGCTGGTTCACCGGCTGGGTCGACGCACGCACCGAGGCGAAAGCCTCCCCGGATCGCACAGCCAAGACCTACAAGGGCAAGTCGATCTCCGACCGGATCCACGGCCGCGGCATCACCTTCCGCAAGTACACGGTGCTCCCGTCAGGCGACCCGCTGGGCGCCCCAGACCATGAGCCGGTCCTGGCTCAGATCACCATTCCCGCCATCCCCACCAACTGAGGCCGTCTCAGACTTGGAGTTTCACACTCGCACTCCAAGTCTGAGACCAATCCGTTTGGACAACTTCAACTCCCCAACTTGTCCACAACCTGCAGATCAGGAGTACTTCATGTCCATTTTCACTTCCGCGTTCTGGCGCGCTATCGGCTGGGCCCTGGCCCGCACCGCGCTCGCCGGCGTCACCCCGTTCCTGCCCAGCCTCTTGGCTGACCCCGCCGGGACTCTCCCGGTTGCCGCGTCCACGATCACCCTGCTGTTGATCGTCACCGTGGCAACCAGCCTGAAGGGTCTGGCCGATCTCGACAACGCGCTGTGGTGGGAAGTCCTCGCGTCCCGTGGTCTGCGGCAGTTCGGACAGTTCCTCACCGCTGGCCTGGTCGGTGCCGTGATCCTCTCTGACGTTTCGTGGCAAGCACTGCTCACCGGCGCCGTCGCCTCAGCGCTCACCACCGTGACCCTCGCTGCGCTCACCCTGATGCCCGGTTCCTACGCTGCTCCCGCCGAACTCGAAGCTTCCTACCTCCCGGAGCACAGCGCTGAGGGTGAACCGGCATGAGCCGACCCATCTGTGGGGCGACCCGCACCGACCCGGACCACACGGTGCTCTCCTGCACCGTCGTGGCCGGGCATGACGGAAAGCATCAGTGCTACCTCGGCGACACCCTGCACGAGTGGGGCAAGGAGGAATCGTGACCACAGTTCACATGAACCTGCTGCGGCCATCCGTCGATGGCCGGATCTCCTCCGACCGCCTGGTCGAGTGGAGGCCGGTCACGCGCGTGATCGACCCGGTTGGAGACATCGTGGTCGAGAGGGCCAGGTTTGTCGCCGAAACGGTTGACGGTGAGTTGACCGTCGAGGTCGCCCCAGGCTTCTGGCTGGTGCGGACCGACGTGGCCGAGGCCGTCCTTGTGC
>JBAVKY010000289.1:0-6630 GCA_049688555.1 Propionicimonas sp. | reverse complement strand
AAGTGGTCAGCTGCTCGTACACGGCTTCGTCGTAGCCCGAGGCACAGTCAAGATGACGCTCCAGTTTGCGCTCGGCCCCACTGGAGAGGGATCGCCGGCACACCCGGCAGGTCGCGCTCAAGGCCGTCCCCGCGTCACGCCGGACCCGCGGACGCTGCATCACGTCAGCCGCAGGGGCCAGCCCGTCCAGGAATCGCGACGGTGCGCGAACCCCGCTCCCGCGACGGCTTCTCGACCACGACACCATCAGGTGGCGGCGGGCACGAGTCACCCCGACGTAGAACAATCTCCCCTCCTCAGCGATCTGTGCCGGGGTGGCCGCGAGGGACAGCGGCAGGGTGCCCTCCTGCACGCCGACCAGGGCGACCGCCTCCCACTCCAACCCCTTGGCAGCGTGGAGGGTGGACAGCGTGACCCCGTCTGGGGCGGGGGCGTGTTCGGCGCCGGCCCGCGCCTGCAACTCGGCGACAAGGGTGCCCAGGTCGGCACCGGGTCTGGCCCGAACCAGGTCTTGGGCCAACCCGAGGAGGGCTGCGAGGGACTCCCAGCGTTCACGCAGCTTGCCCTGACCGGTCGGTGCGGTGGGCGTCCAACCCAGCCGGGTGAGAGCGAGACGGCAACCCGTTGCCGCCTCTTCGGTCGGATCGCGACGCGCCGCCTCGGCCAGAGTGCCGAGCGCCTGGCGGACCTCGGGGCGCTCAAAGAACCCTTCCCCCCCGCGGACAGTGAACGGAATCCGCGCGTCCTGCAGCGCGGTCTCGAACAGCGCCGACTGCGCGTGAACCCGGTAGAGCACCGACATCTCTCGCCAGAGCACACCCTGCTCGTGCCGGTCCCGCAGCCAGGACGCCACACCCTTTGCCTCATCGAACTCGGTGGCACAAGGCAGCAATCGTGGCTCCGGGCCGGGTTCACACTGTGACTCCAGCCGGACCGTGCCAGGAATGCGGGCCTTCAACGCAACCGCGTTGGCCAGCTTCACGACCTGCGGGGTAGACCGGTAGTCACGCACGAGCCGGACGATCCGGGCACCCGGGAATCGCACGCCGAACCCCGTCAGGTAATCCGGTGACGCGCCCGCGAATGAATGGATGGTCTGCGCCGGGTCCCCCACCACACACAAGTCGTCCGACTGGCCCCGCCACAGCTCCAACAGGGCCTGCTGTACCGGGCTGACGTCCTGGTACTCGTCAACCACCAGGTGCCGGTAGGTGGCGCGAACCTCGGCTGCCACGTCTTCGTGGTCGCTGAGCAGGGCAGTCGCGCATAACAGGATGTCGTCGAAGTCGATCACCCCGAGATCGGACTTGACCTGTTCGTAGCGGCCCAGCACCCGTCCGACCCAGGCCGCATCGAGTCCGGAGACCTCCCGGCCGGCCGCCTCCGCAACCGCGACATACTCCCCTGGCGTCACGTTGCTGACTTTCGCCCAGGAGACCTCGGTCAGCAGATCGCGCAGGGTGGCCGTCTCGGGGGTGAGGCGCACCTTACGGGCGGCCTCAGCTACCAATGACATGCGTCGATCCGAGACCTCCGGCAGAGGGGATCCGTAGGCGCGCGGCCAGAAATGTTGGGCCTGACGCAGCGCCGCGGCATGGAACGTCCGGACTTGGACGCCACCGGCGCCCAACGACCGTAGCCGGGTGCGGAGTTCACCCGTTGCTCGCGTCGTGAACGTGACGGCGAGTACCGCGGACGCTTCGTAGGCCCCGGTCTGCACGCCGTAGGCGATGCGGTGGGTGATGGCCCGCGTCTTGCCGGTTCCGGCGCCCGCGATCACTCCGACCGGCTGGCCGAAGCTGATAGCCACCTCGCGCTGCTCGGGATCCAGCCCGCGCAGGAGTGCCTCGGCTTCCATCGGCGTCACGGGGACACTCTAGGCAACGCCTGCGACGAAACCGTCAGCAGCCGGTTCTAGGGTGGTCCCACCATGAACGAACCCCTGAACCGCCCCGGTGCGCTTCCCGGCTTGCGCTACCACCGGGTCGCGACCGCTGAGAATCTCGTCGCGGCGTTGCTGTCGTGTTGGTCGTCCCAGGCTGCGGATCCGTTCGCCTTCGACCTGGCGGTGGTGCCGGGCCCGGGTTTCCAACGGTGGCTCTCCCAGCAACTTGCCTCATCGGGAGACGGTGCCGAGGTGTGTGCTGGGATCGAGTTCGTGTCTGGTGAGGCATGGCTGAACCGGCTTGTGGGGCCGGACGAGCCGTGGTCGCCTGACCGCCTCGCCTGGTTGCTGGTGGAGATCTCAGGCACCGCGGACGAGCCAGGGCTACAGCAGCTACGGCTCCATCTGGCGGCATCCCGCGAACCCTGGACGGCGTGTCACCGCATCGCGCGTCAGTTCGCCGACTATGCCGACTACCGCCCAGAGATGCTGGCCGCCTGGGCGGTGGGCAATGATGTGGGGCCAACCGGGGCACCGTTGTCCGAGGAAGCCTGGCAGGCGTCCCTCTGGCGGGCAACCGCGGCCCGGATCGGTTATCACCCCTTGGAGAGTCGGCACCGGCTGCTCGAAAGGCTGCGTGCCGCACCGGCGCCGGGAATCCCGGCCAGGGTCGCCGTGCTCGCACCCCGTCGTCTCAGCGGTGGTAATGTCCCGCTCTTCGAAGCGCTGGCCAGCTGGCATCAGGTCGACCTGCTGATCCCGGCCCACAGTCCTGGCCGCCTCGCGGGCCCGGGCAACGGGGCGCCGCAACGCCGCTCGGAATCGTCGGTGATCGCGGGCCACCCGCTCAACGAATCACTGGCTACCGTGAGCGACGAACTCACCTCCTGGGTGCCCAGCCCGGCTGCGGTCCCCGCCCCCACACCAGCCCGCCCTGCCACTCTGCTCGGCTGGCTGCAACAGGATCTGGCAGATGACGCGCACCCGCGACCCCACGTTCTCGAGCCTGACGATCGGTCGGTGCAGGTGCATCTGTCGCACGGCCTGGACCGGCAGGTGGAAGTCCTGCGCGAGGTGCTGGCCGGGCAGTTCGACAGGAACCCAAGCCTCGAACCCCGCGACGTGGTCGTCATCACACCTCAGGTTGATGACGTGGCCTCGCTGATCTCGGCCGCCTTCGGACTTGCCGCGGCTCCCGGCCGCCATCCCGGTCACGGCTTCCGACTTCAGGTGGCCGATCGATCTCTCGCCCAGGTCAATCCGATGGTCACCCTGCTCCTGGAGCTGCTCCGGCTCCCCGATGGCAGGGTCGAGGCCTCGCGACTGGTGGACCTCTGCGCCCAAGAACCTGTTGCACGCCAGTTCGGTTTCACGTCCGACTCCCATGACCGTCTGGTGCGGCTGGTCCAGCAGGCGGGAATTCGCTGGGGCCTGTCGGCGGCCCAACGACAGGTTTATGGGCTCGGAATGCTCCCCCAGAACACCTGGCTCGCCGGGGTCCAGCGGATGTTGCTCGGCGTGGCCCTGTCCGAGCAAGACCTGGTCTCGGTTCGCACGGTGCTGCCACTGGACGACGTGGAATCCTCCGACGTCGAGCTGATCGGCGGTCTCACCGAACTCGTGGGCAGGCTCTCCCGACTCTTCGCCGAGTGGGATCGACCCACCACCCTCGCAGGCTGGGTCGAACGCTGCCGTCGCGGACTCGCTTCGCTGGTCGAGGTGGCTCCCGACGACGAGTGGCAACTGGGTGACCTGTGGACTGGGCTGGCCCGCATCGCCGCACGGGATGACCAGGGCCGCACGATCCTCAACCGTCATGGTGCGATCCGCGCTGTGGAGGAGGAGTTCCGCGGTTCCCCGGCGCGCGGGGCCTTCGGCAACGGGTCCGCGATCGTCTGCGGACCTGCGTCACTGCGGCACGTTCCGCATCGGGTTGTCATCCTGCTCGGCTGGGATGCCGACCGGTATCCGCGACCGGGCCGTCGGCATGGGGATGACCTGCTGGGGCTCGCTCCGCTGGTTGGCGACCCCTCGACCACCCTGGACGACCGCCAGGTACTACTCGACGCACTCCATGCGGTCAGGCAGACGCTGATCGTGATCGCCCGCGGTCGCAGTGAGGCCACCAACGAGGAGGTGCCACTGGCGGCGCCGATCCAGGAACTGCTCGACGCGCTGAACGACACTGCCACGACTCGGGACGGAAAACCCGCCGGGCTGGCGGTGACTGCCCAACACCCGTTGCAGCCCTTCGACGCCAAGTACTTCGACCCCACTGTGGCAGGAGGCCACGCTCCGGTGATCAGCTACGACCCCATCGCTTTCGCCGGAGCCAAGGCCGCCCGGGAGCCACAGGTCGCCCTCGCGGGGCGGTATCGGCTCGCCACCCTGGCTCCGCCCGACCTGTCCGGTGGCGTTGGACTTGACGACCTGACCGGCTTCTTCGTGCACCCAGCGCGGGCACTGCTCAGGCAACGAGCGGGGCTGAGCATGGGCGAATCCCCGGTCGCGCCTGAGTCCATCCCCATCGAACTCGATGGCCTGCAACGGTGGCAGATCGGGACGCGCATGCTCCGCGACCTCCGCGCGGGCAGGGACGCCTCCGAACTTCAAGTCGCGGAACGGTTGCGTGGCGGCGTGCCTCCCGCCGAACTCGGGCGGTCCACCTTGCGCCGTGTCCTGAACGAGGCGCAGGCCACTCTCGACGTCCTTCCTGCTGCAGCCCACGAACCGTCGGTGGTTCACGACCTGCACTGCCTGATCGCGATGCCCGGTGGAGCGGACGTGTCGTTGACCGGGCGGGTGGCGACGCAGGCTGGCAGCTTGATGGCGGTGGAATTCTCAAGCCTGCAGCCGAAACACCGAATCGCGGCCTGGCTGAGGCTGTTGGCCCTCGCCGCCGCGAAACCGGGTCAATGGCGAGCGATCGCGATCGGTCGCGGCTACGCCCGCACCCTGACTGCCCCGCCGGCTGCGGAGTCGCGCGCGCTGTTGGGACGCTACCTCAGCCTCTACTCGCTCGGGTTGACCCGCTCGTTGCCCGCCATGCCGCGCGTCTGCGAGGCCTGGGCCACCCTGCGGGCGAGGGGTTACGACCCTGCTGAGCCGAAGGTGGGACGGGCGGAGTTGCGGCGCTGCTGGAACTGGGACTCCGACGCCGCCTGGGCGGTCTTCTACGGCACCCTCGACGATGCACTGGCTGAGCGGACCTCGCAGGTGGCATGGCCTGAACCGACCCCCGCCGAGGCGAGCCTCGTCGGCGCGCTCGCCCAACTGATCTGGGCACCGCTGCTCAGCCACGAACGGAGCGGGGCGCGATGACTCACTACGACCCCACGGCCCCACTACCCGAGGGGACCGTTGTCCTTCAGGCGAGCGCCGGCACCGGCAAGACCCACGCCATCGCCGCGCTTGCCACCCGGTTCCTCGCCGAGGGTGTCGTCCCTGCAGAAAACCTGGCAGTGATCAGCTTCAGTCGGATCGCGTCCGCGGAGCTGCGCTCGCGGGTCCGGGAACGATTGCGCTCAAGCTACGGGCTGCTGCTGGACGGCCTGGCTGGCAAGCCGGCCGCGCCCGATGATGCCACCGGTCAGTACCTGCTCGATGCCCCGGCCTCCGAGCTGCTGGGGCGCGTCAGGCGCCTGAAGCGGGCGATCGTGACCCTGGACTCCGCCAACATCATGACAATCCACGAGTTCTGCCAGGCCATGCTGCACGAGCTGGGCGTTCTGGCGGAACAGGATCCCCAGGCGACGCTGGTCGAGAGTCTTGGTCAACTGGTCGACCAGGTCGTGGACGACCTCTACCTTGCGCGTTACGCCGCAAACCCCATGGGTGCTCCGTTCGAGCTGTCGGTCGCCTTGGATCTCGGCCGTGCGGCGGTCGAGCGATTCGACGCCCGGCTCGTGCCGCAGGGACTCGCCGGCGTCGGCGCGGAGCGACTCGCGTTCGCCGAAGCTGTCCGTGCCGAGCTTGCCCAGCGCAAGCGGCGGCTGGGGGTGTACTCGTTCGACGATCAATTGCTGCGATTGCGGGATTCCCTGCGTCAGTCGGCGGGGACGGGCGCCGAGCGGTTGCGGCGCCGCTGCCGAGTGGTGCTGGTTGACGAGTTCCAGGACACCGACCCCGTGCAATGGGAGATCCTGCGAGAAACCTTTCACGGCCGCGTGCCCTTGGTGTTGATCGGCGACCCGAAGCAGGCCATCTACGCATTCCGCGGGGCCGATGTCACTGCATACACCGACGCTGTGTCCACAGCCGGGGCGCACTTCTCGCTGACGATCAATCACCGCGCGGACGCTGCGGTGGTCCGCGGTATTTCGGCGCTGTTCCAGGGCGTCAGCATGGGTCCGGGCATCGAGGTTCCTCTGGTGACGGCCAGCCACGCCGCGTCACGGCTGCACGCGCCCATCGGCACGCCGTGGGCTGCCCCTGTCCGGGTTCGTTGCGTGGCGGCCGCCAGCGCGCTTGACGCGGCCGCTGCGCGGCAATGGATCACCCGGGACGTGGTCAGTGAGGTCACTGGCCTGCTATCGGGGCACGTCGAACTGCTGGACGGCGTGGTCGAGCGAGCCGTGCGGCCCGACGACATCGCGATCCTGGTCAGCACGAATCAGCGCGGTCGTGATCTGGCGGCCGCACTCACGGCAGCCGGCGTGGCTGTGGCCTTCTCAGGCTCGGACTCGATCTTCAACTCGCCGGCCGCCAAGGACTGGCAGACCCTACTGCAGTGTCTGGAGCAGCCC
>JBAVKY010000288.1:0-1576 GCA_049688555.1 Propionicimonas sp. | reverse complement strand
CCTCACGACCTTCGCGGGATTGGAGCTTCTGGGCCGACATCTTCGTCGGCTGGGATTGAACCGACAGCTTCGGGAAGCGTTCCGCGCCGTCGCGCCCCGGGGCGACTACCCTGCCCTGGAGGTGGTTCGCCTGCTGTTGGCGATGCTCTGGCTGGGTGCCCGCCGGCTGCGGCATGTTCGGTTCGTTGCGCGCGATCCGATGGTGCTGCGGTTCAGCGGGCTGCGCGTGTTGCCCGAGGAGCGCACGCTGAGCCGCTGGCTCGGTCGCTTCACCGGGCGGTCGCTCCAGGCCCTGGCCGCGGTGAACACGGATCTTGTGTTGAACGGCGTCCGGCGACTGAAGCTGCGCGCCTTGACGCTCGACATCGATGGAACGGTGGTCTCGACCGGCATGCAAGTGCTCTGGGCACTGCGTGGGTTCAATCCGCATCACCGCAAGGTGCCCAGCTACTACCCGATCCTGGCCCATCTGGCCGAGACCGGGCAGGTGTTGTCGGTGAAGAACCGCCCGGGCAACGTCCACGACGGGAGGGGTGGGGTGACCTTCTTGCGCGAGGTGATCCGGCTCCTGCGGGCGCGTCTGGGACGGCGGTTCCCATTGCGGTTCCGCATGGATGGCGCGTTCTTCCAGCGCGAGGTGCTGCTGACCCTGCTTCGAGCCAGAGTCGACTTCGCCATCAAGGTGCCCATGCATCCCTGGCTGGATCTGAAGTCCAGGATCCAGATGCGCATGCGATGGGTCCGGGTCGCCGAGGGCATCTCGGCGTTCGAGACCGTGCTGCCGGTTCCCCAGTGGGACCTGCGCCTGCGGGTGGTCTGTTACCGCAAGCGGGTCTTCCATCCCACCGCGAAGAACTATCAGCTCGACCTCTTCTCGCCCGACGACGGGACCTTCGAGTACTCGGCGGTGGCCACCAACCTGGGTCTCAGTCCGTCGAAGCTCTGGTTGTTCATGGCGGGGCGCGGAGCTCAGGAGAAGACTCTGGCGGAGTTGAAGAGCGGCCTGGCGTTCGACACGGTGCCGACGCGGCGCTACGCGGCGAACAGCGCCTGGCAGTGGCTCAGCGTTCTGGCGCACAACCTTCATCGAGACTTCCAGCTCTCGCGGCGCGACGTCCAGCGACGCCGATCGCCGAAGTCCACCTATCTGTTCCCCCTCGAATCGATCCTCACGAGTCGCTTCGAGTGGCTCAACGTCGCCGGGCGGCTCTTGCGGCTGGCCGAGGGGCTCACGCTGCGCCTCCCCAAGAGCCCGGCGCTGGAAAATCGGTACCGATCATGGCTCCAGGCTGCCTGAAGAATGCCGGATCAGGGTTAGAAGGCCTCCATTTCACTGGACAGGTCATCGTTGAATGCGCCTCAACCACCGGACCCGGAAGGTGCAGCCGGGCCTATTGCCACGAGCAATCAGACTATCACCTAGCTCGAGCGAGTCGACTGTCTCCGAGAATGCTCCCAACTCGTGAGGGCCAACATACAATATGAGCGTGTCGCCGGGCTCGGTGGCGAGCTTCATGAGCACGTGCGGTCCCTCACCGCCGAGGCCTCGATCCAGACGGCAAATGCGGCCCTGAAC
>JBAVKY010000287.1:0-8787 GCA_049688555.1 Propionicimonas sp. | reverse complement strand
GGGTGAAATCGCCCCGCGCCGCCATTGTTGGAGGCGGTTCTACGACGGCGATCTCAAATCGATATCCTCGATCGGCCAGTTGCGTTGCGACAAGATCATAGAACGGCCTCCGGTACTGCCGGACATGCCAGTCAAGCATCACCACTGTCCGCATGAGAGGGCCCCTCCATCTGCAGCGTATACTACGTCCGTGTTTGCAATCAGTACAATCGTAGCGCGAAATTACCTACCCTACGCACGAGTGCTCATGGAATCCGCACGCGAGCATAACCCTGAGGCCGCCAGGATCGTTCTGGTCACCGACGGCGACGACACAGTCCGCGTTGATGGGTGTCAGGTGCTCACTCCATTCGACCTTTTCGCCGACGAGGAGGAACTCCAGAGACAAGCCTTCATGTATGACGTCATGGAGTTCGCCACCGCCCTCAAGCCACTTCTGCTCAAGCATCTCCTCGCCGAGCACGAGCGTGCCGTCTTCATCGATCCAGACTGCCGCCTCTTCAACCCGCTGCCATCGGCCCGGCTAGCAGACGAAGCCTCCCTGGCCGCTCTCACGCCGCACCGGATCACACCGCCGCCGCTCGACGGACTCTACCCGGACGAGCAACTGGTCAAGACGTTCGGCGTGTTCAACCTCGGCTTCGCCGAGGCCAACATCAACAGCCGCCCCCTACTGGATTGGTGGGCCAGCCGGCTTCGCAGGCATGGCGGGATTGAGCCATCAGCGACGCTGTACACCGACCAGCGGTGGATGGACCTGGCACCCAGCTACTTTGACGTCACGGTGGTCCGGCATCCGGGGTTCAACGTGGCTCCTTGGAACATCGATGAGCGAGACCTTGGCCCCGCCTCGGAAGCGATCGTGGGGGAGTCTCCACTCGTATTCGCGCACTTCTCGGGCGTGCGGCCCCCTGGGGGCGCCGGGCGCACGCTCCCAGCTCGACTTCGCCTGCCAGACGCCAGAGTCAACGCGAGTCCCTCAGTCGTGGCAGCCTTCGAGGACCTCTGCATGGACTACGTGAGAGCCGTGATGAACGAAGGGCTCGACGAGGCTCGAGCCTCGTCCTACGGGTGGGGCAGCTACGCCGACGGTTCGCCCATCCCCCTTCGGGCGCGGCGCCTATATCGACGAGAGGTCATCCGCGCTGAAGGCCAAGGAAAGACCCCCCCGGCTCCCCCTCTGGGCCGTACGCTCTTAGCCGGTAGCGCGCGCCTTGATTTCCTGGAGCGTTCGCGGTTCCTAGAAGCCTCCAGATCTGGGTGGCAGTCCGACGTGCAGCGAGTAAGGTCAGCCGGGTTCAAGGAGGCGTGGCGCCGCACGGGCGGGTCTGTCGTCCGCCGCGGAACGTAATCCGAGACTCGGACAACGCGGTCACCGGTGGTCACCGGTGGACTTCTAGAATGACGGATCAGCAGGCGCGCAGGACTGCCCCCTACGGCATCTCAGAGGGCCCTGAGGTTGCCACAACCAATCGGCTGAGGTCATGATGAACGGGGATGAAGTGGAAGCGCTAGCCGTGATCGGGTTGGGATACGTCGGCCTTCCACTGGCACGGGAGGCGAGCCGCGCTGGGATCCCCGTCATCGGGTTCGACGTGTCTGAGACCGTCGTCAGCGAACTCGCCGCCGGGAGAAGCCAGGTCGACGACATCTCGGACGACGACATCTCCAGGATGCTGGCTGATGGCTTTTCGCCCACGTTGGACGCCGCGGCGCTCCTCCCGGCGACCACGTACGTGATCTGCGTACCCACTCCGCTTTCCCCAGGGGGCGGCCCCGATCTTGCCGCCGTCGAGTCCGCGTCTCGCGCTGTCGCTGCGGCTCTGGCGTCCGGGGATCTGGTCGTACTCGAGTCCACGACCTATCCAGGGACAACTGAGGAGTTCGTCGCACCGATCCTGGAGCAGTCCGGGCTCCGCGCAGGGGCAGACTTCCACCTCGCCTTCTCGCCTGAGCGAATCGACCCGGGAAACCCCCACTACGGGCTACGGAACACACCCAAGGTGGTGGGGGGCATTGACGAGGCAAGCACGGCAGCAGCCTGTGCCTTCTACGAGAAGGTGTGCAACGAGGTCGTTCCTGCAAAGGGAGCCCGTGAAGCTGAGTTGGCCAAGCTCCTCGAGAACACATACCGGCACGTCAACATCGCTCTGGTGAATGAGATGGCGCAGTTCTGCCACGAGCTGGATATCGACTTCTGGGATGCCATCCGGCTGGCGTCGACCAAACCATTCGGCTTTCAGGCGTTCTACCCCGGACCAGGGGTGGGCGGACACTGCATCCCGATCGACCCCAACTACCTTTCACACCACGTCCGGAGCGCCACCGGCCAAGCCTTCCGGTTCGTGGAACTCGCACAGGAGATCAATGCGGGGATGCCGGCCTACGTGGTGCGGCGTGCGCAGGGCCTGCTAAACGAGCATGGGAAAGCCGTGAACGGCTCGCGTGTGCGACTCCTGGGCGTGACCTACAAGGCCAACATCGCCGACCAACGGGAGTCACCGGCTGTTCCCGTGGCTAGGGGGCTACTGAGACTTGGCGCAGACGTCACCTACTGGGACCCCTTCGTGGATGCATGGCAGGTGGACGGCGTAGAAGTACCTCGATCTCAGACGGCCGGTTGGGACCAGGAGGGTCTCGACCTCCTCGTACTGCTCCAGGCGCACGAATCACTCGGGATCCCAACCGGTGAGCACCGGGTGCCCCTCCTCGATACCCGGGGAAGGGCGGCCGGCGTAGCTGTGGCAAGGCTATGACCAGTCGAATCGCGGTCATCATTACCTGCCACAACCGGCGCGACACAACCGTTCGATGCCTTGAGGCACTCCGGGCTCAGGAGGGTGGCCAAGCCGCATTGAGCCTATTCGTCACCGATGACGGAAGCACCGATGGAACCTCCGAGGCGATCAAAGGGATCTGGCCCGAGGCGAAGATTATCCGAGGCACCGGCAGCCTCTACTGGGCGGCCGGGATGGCGCTGGCCGAGCGTGCCGCGGTCCGGGAGCGGCCAGAGTACCTGTTCTGGCTCAACGACGACACGATGCTGGATCCTGACGCTGTGGCGCGACTCCTGGAAGTGTCCCGGGAGGTGCCCGACGCGATCGTTGTCGGGGCAACGGTGGACCCTGAGACTGGCGAGGCTACGTACGGTGGGCGAACGCGCATCGACTATCACCCACAGCGACTGGCCCGGCTGCCCCTCGCAGACCACGTCCAGCGCGCGGACACGTTCAATGGCAACGTGGTGCTGGTCCCATGGAGTGTGCGAGCGGCTGTTGGGCCCATCGACGGGGCCTTTCCCCACTCCTACGCCGACGATGACTATGGGTTGCGTGCCACGGCCTTGGGAGTGCCGATCGTCCAGGCGCCTGGTTGCGTGGGAACTTGCCCGCGGAACTCGCCCGCGCCCTCCCTAGCGGTGGGGGGCTTGGCTGCCCGGTGGGGCCGCCTGCAGTCGCCGACCGGCCTCCCGTGGCGCGCGCAAGCGCGTTTCCTTCGCCGGCACGGTGACTGGCGTTGGCCGCTCATCCTCGTCGGTGGTCAGGTGCGACGCGTCGTCAGCAAGAGTCCATGATGCGGACCCGCTGCTCAGCAGCGAGTCCCATCGCACCCAGCCCGCCCCGGCTTCACGATGTCTGAGCTATCGTCGGCGCCCTCAGCGGAGAGCAACTCACGACGCGTCCTTCGCGGATTCGTGGCCATGACAGCGAGCTCATTCGCGGTAATGGGAGTGCAGTTGGGATACGCCGCCATCACATCGCGGCTGCTCCCTCCAAGCGCCTTCGGTGCCTACGCCGTGGCGCTGTCCGGGGTAGGGTTCATAGGGATGCTGGGCGGCTCATCCCTCGGCACGGCAGCGGCTCGACGCGATCACGACTCGGTTCAACTCGACCGATCGCTCGTCACCCTTGCGCTGATCGTGGGTTTCCCCACTGCCTTGTTAGCGATGCTGCTGGCGCCGTTGTGGGGTCGCGTGTGGGGGGTCCCCGAGTCGACACAGATCACTCGAGTGCTGGCGCTCGGTATTCCGCTTTCGGCACTGACAGCGGTGATGGCAGGAATACTGCGCCGGGGTGGCCGGACCTCAGCGGTCGCGGGACGGACCGGGCTTGGCCAGTTGGTCGGGATCGCCGTGGGGCTGGCGGCGATCCTCAGCCTGAGGACTACCTGGAGTCTCGCCGTGGTATCCGTTGCCGGGCTGGTGGTCACGGCATCGCTCTTGTCCGCCGCGCTACCCCGGGAGCGGCTCAAGCCAGCCAGACCCGATTCCTCGTCGGTCGGCGATGCTGTGTACGGGGTGAAGTCCGCCGCGATGAACCTCTTGCGGTACGGAACGAACCTGATCCCCGCGTGGTCGATCGGTCGCTTCGTCGGCGCTCCCGACCTAGGAGCGTTCAACCGCGCGACCACCATGCTCACGCTCCCGATCGAAGCTGTTCAACGCGCGTTCTCCTACAGCCTGTTCCCCGAGCTGAGACCAGGGGGCCCCGGAATCCAAAGCGAGCGTGCCCTCACCGACATCATGATTCTTGTAACGTGGCCCGCAGTCGTCTTGGGAGGACTGGGCTACTTCGCGGCGCCCCCATTGCTAGCCATCCTGCTCGGCCCGGGCTGGAACGCAGCCACAGACGTTGCAGGCCTTGCTCTGCTGCTCGGAGTCGTGCCGATCATCGGCGTTCCGCTTGCCTCGGCATTGGAAGCTCAAGGCCGGTTTCGCGGGCCCCTCGTCTCTTGGCTGTTGAGTTCGACAGCACTGGTCCTTGGCGCGGTGGGAGCGGCGCGAACTTCGACTCTCACGCCAGCCATGCTCGGACTCCTTGGTGCGGCGGTTGTCACCGCAGCGGTCCCTGCTGCGGTCCTCAGCAACTCGCGGCACCTCGACCTGGTGGGCGTCGTCGGTCACACATGGCAGGTCCTCGCGGCCCAGGCGGTCATCTCTGTTGTGCTCTTCACGGCAACTCAGCGGTTTCTGGCCAGCGGCGTCAGTCAACTCCTAGCCGTTGGTCTGGTCGGCTTGGCTGAGGTTGGGCTGATCTGGGCCATGCGATGGAGAACCCCGTGGGGAAGAGTCGCGACCCGGTACCACCTCCCGGGATTCGGGGCTCCGACCGCCTAGCGAAGCCAGGGCCCCGGGAGCGCCCCCCAGGGGTCTTGGGGCGGGGGGGCGACCGAATCCACGACTGCTGCAACGATGTAGCGCGCTGCCTCTCTGTGGCTGACGCGATGAGCCCGCAGACTCGCTCGGAGCCCAAGCCATCCCCGGGTGCCGGACAGTCACATGAGCACGGCCTGCGATCAATGCAATCGGGAGCCGGTCGCTGGGGTAGTCCGGCAGATACGGCCAGTGATCCCAAACCACGCTGAGAGCGCCAGCCCGGATGTGATCCGCCTGAGCGCCGTATGGAAGAACCGATGCCGAAAGACCAAGTCTCCTCCATCCATGCCCACGCAGATTAAAGTCGCTCACCGCCCGGGTGAGCCGCAAGGCCAATTCGGTTTCCAGCCCATGTCAAGTACCCCCGCCCGTCGATCGCTCGTACCACTCCAGGTGCGCCTTGCTGACAGCCGAAGGGCTGAACCGGGCCCGGGCGTACCCAGCCGCTCCCGTCGGCGGTGAGGGTGGGCCATCATCGATCAGGCGCAACATCGTGCTTGCCAAGGCCTGCGGGTCGCTCACATCTGTGAGCCAACCGGCGCGCCCGTTGTCGAGGACGAACGGGACACCGCCAGAATCCCGACCTCCCACGACGGGTACCCCGCTCGCCAACGCTTCCAACACCGTGAGCCCAAAGGACTCCTCAAGGGAGGCATGCACGAAGACCCATGCCCGCGAGTACTCCTTGGCCAACTGCTCGCGCGGCAGAACGCCCACAAAGCTCACACCAGGCGACAGCTTGTGTTCGCCAGCCCATCGAGCCAGTGGCCCGTCCGCGTCCAGACCGTGGCCCGCGACTCGAAGCTCCGCCTGTGGGTGGACCTCACGCAATAGGCGGAACGCCCGGAGAAGCCCGCGAACGTTCTTCAGCTCGCCCGAATCCGTAACATCGAGCAACACCGGATGTTCGCCAGGGGTGCGGCTCGAAGCCACCCCCGTGCGGGGAATCGAGTTCGGGATGATCTCGATGGGCCCGCGATAGGCCATCTGTCGGCGCCATGAGCTGACCATGTACGGCGAGACCGTAGAAAGCCGCCGAATCCCTGGGCGCGCCCGTAGCGCGACCGCCAGTCGCGCCGCGCGATACGGGTCACGCATCTGCCTCAAGATCGTGAATGGGGCATCATGAGCGGTTGTGACGTGGGGCAACCTTGAGTCCTGGGCCGCCAACTCGAACTCGTAGGTCCAGTGTGCGTGCACGATGTCCGGACGGCACTCCCGCAGGGCCGAAGACATCGCACCTCGCTCGAGTCGGTAGATGTCCCTGATCGCGGGCCCTGCAGAGCGACGCGGCACGCAGACCACATCGATCAGCCTTCCCTCGAATCGCGCACTGCTTACCTCGGGAAGACCCGCCGTCGTGACGACGGACACACGGTGACCAGCCGCGACAAGGCCCTTCGCCAGCTCATAGACGGGGACGCCGCCGATGCCGAGGTACTGATCCGCCCTCGCGGCGTCCGTGGCCGTCAGCAGCGCCGACACCCCACTCGGGGACATAGGTCCGCACAACGCGATGTGCATCAGTCACTCACCGCCTCGGGGAACTCGCTCGCCGGCTCGGTTGGCTGCCCCACCGCTGAATCACCACGGTAGAGCCCGACGTACTTCTCGGCGCCGATTCGAGCCGCGAGGTGGGCTCGGGCTCGGTCACGCTGGGCATCGGCAAGGGCTGGCGTCCCCGGGGCGTGCGCGAGGTCGAGCGCCGACTTCAACGTTGGACCCCATTCGAAACCGTCTTCCGATTTCGGGACGAAGACCAGCGGGTACTCCATTGCCCAGTCGAAACCCGGAGCCGAGGCGACGACGCATACGGCACCCAGCGAGATGGCCTCAGCCAATGCCACTGGGAACCCCTCCCGCTCCGAGGGCATCGCGTACACATGACTCCGCAGGAGCCAGCGGAGTGGGTCGGCAACTCCCCGCTGGCGCAGCAGGCCGGCCGATGCCAGAGCAGCCAACTGCTCCCGCTCCTTGGCCTGCATCTCGCCCTCATGACCAAGGTGCGCGACGGTCCATCCGTTGGCCAAGGCCTCCCCGAGCACGATGTCATGCCTCTTGACTTCGGCACAGCTGCCGACGAGGGCGATGTCCACATCCTTGCTCCGACCACCCGGGTCGACTTCAAGGAACCGATCAGCAACCCAGTTGGGGATCACGACACACTCCCGGCCGAAGGATGCTTCATGCCGGGCCATCTCCTCGCCTAGCGCCACGAAGGCATCCACGAAACGGTCCGAGGCCATAGCCTGGGCCCGGCGCTTGACCCCCCACCATCCTTCGGCAAGGAAGAAGCTGTGGAGGGTTCGGACGATGCGCGCATCCGGTGCGGCACGTCTGGCCGCGAGCACCGAGAGCGCGAACGCGCCCTCCGTATGGATGTGGACGACGTGCGGCCGCTCCTCGCGGATGAGCCGCATCCAAGCCCTCAGCCCATCGGTCGACTTGACCCAAGGAATCGTGCGGACTCGATAGCCCGCATCACCCAACTCCTCGGCGAAGGGGTGATCCAGTCCCTGGCCGACGACGACGGATTCGACTCCCGCTTCGGCGAAGTACGGCGCTGCGCTGACCAGCATCCGCTCCATGCCGCTGGGGCGCAGGGAAGCCAGAAGGTGAACGACCCTCACGGCGCGCTGACCTTCGACAAAGGTGAAGCGCCAGCGACGCCGCCGTGCACCGAGCGTCCGTGTTCCTGTCGGACACCCAGGGGGGCAGCACTGCCCGCTGACGCGGACCTGGCCACGGCCACCCCGATCACGAGCCACATGACACCCGGCCATTGGTAGAAGAGCCCGTAGGCGAGCAGGGTGGTGGCCGCCACGCGTACAGCGCTTCCCGCGCGCGAGGTGCGGATCGCCCCCGCAATGACGAGCACTAGGAGCCCCAAGCCCAGGAGGCCCAAGGTGGCGATCGTCTCGACGTACATGCTGTGCGAGGAGACCTGGAACAGAACGTCGGCATCCGCGTCGCTCAATGGTGTCGGCCCGAACACCGAACCGACCAGCCACTGCAGGGCCGACCGCTCAGTCGTGAGCTTCTCGGTCCAGTTGTCGATCCGCCACTCGAAAGTCCCGGTCGAGCTGGCCGCAACCGACAACTGCTCCTGTGCGCGGACCACAGCGGCCACGGCGAAGGCCACCATCGCAGCGCCGATAGCGGCGAGAGTGCCGACGACAAGGCGCTGCCGCGAAGTCCGAGCGATCGCGAACACGATGAGGACTCCGGCGACGGCTGAGGCCACCCAGACCGACCGGTGCTGCGAGGCGATGATGGACGCCCCCAGCCAAGCCGTCACGATCACCTTGAACGCGCCGACCCGCCGCCCGTCCAGGAGCAGGACGATCATCCCCATCAGCATGATCAAGGCCACCGCCGCCGTGACCGGCCTTGCCCCCAGGACCTCGCCGTTGACGATGACTGAATCGTTGTTGCTGCCGAACCCGCGCAGCGCGATCCCCAGGACTTGGGTGAAGCTACCGAGGAGAGCTGCCCAGACGAACAGGCGGAGTCCGTCCGGCTGGCTCAAACGGGGCTCACTCGCTGCGTAGAGCGCAGCCGCAACGGCGAAGGTCCACGCACGCCAGAAGTTCACGGCCGGCTGCAGCCCCAGGATGAGAATCCACGAGACC
>JBAVKY010000286.1:0-2721 GCA_049688555.1 Propionicimonas sp. | reverse complement strand
TGCTGGGCGCCACCGTCATGCCGCACGCGGTGTACGTCCACTCCGCATTGGTCCGCGATCGGCACGGCGCCATGGCCGCCTCCGGTGATCTGGGACGGCTGGTGCGAGCCACCCGGGGGGACGTCGTCGCTTCTCTGCT
This sequence comes from Propionicimonas sp., assembly GCA_049688555.1. Classification (GTDB taxonomy): domain Bacteria; phylum Actinomycetota; class Actinomycetes; order Propionibacteriales; family Propionibacteriaceae; genus Propionicimonas. The sequence continues at coordinate 2,582 of JBAVKY010000286.1, read as the reverse complement.
GGTGGCCGGCACGGTCAACATCGCGATGCTGCTGCTGGCCGCCTCCAGCTTGGCAGGCGTGGCGGGGGTCGACACCATCCAGGGGGCGCACGAGGCCCTGAACACCGCGCTCGGCCCGGTCGTGGGCGTCCTGTTCGGGATCGGGCTGCTGGCCTCCGGACTGGCGTCCACGTCGGTGGGCTCCTACGCGGGGGCGGCCATCATGAGCGGACTGCTGCGGATTCGCGTCCCGTTGCTGGCTCGACGCGTGATCACCCTCCTCCCCGCGCTGCTCGTGCTGGCGAGCGGGATCGATCCGACCTGGGCGTTGGTGCTGAGCCAGGTGTTGCTGAGTCTAGGAATCCCGTTCGCGGTGATCCCGCTGGTGGTGTTCACCGGAGACCGTCGGCTGATGGGGCGCTTCGTCAACCAGCCGCCGCTGCGGGTCGTGGCGTGGTGCGCGGTCACCGGAATCGTGGCGCTGAACCTGGCTCTGATCGGCCTGACCGTCGCGAGTGCCTGACCCATGGAGCGCGATCTGCCGCGGGTTGAGCCGCTCACCGTCGTCGCCCAGGACTATCTGAAGGTGATGTGGTCGGCCACCGAGTGGGGCGGTCCGCCGATCACCACCACGGCACTCGCTGCCCGGTTCGGCACTTCGCTGGCCAATGTGTCTGAGACCTTGCGGCGACTGGAATCCCAGGGGCTGGTGCACTACCAGCCCTACCGCCCGGCGCGGCTGAGCGCGTACGGGGAGCGGCTGGCGCTGGCCATGGTTCGTCGGCATCGGCTGCTCGAGACCTTTCTGGCCGGCATGGTCGGGTATGCCTGGAACGAGGTGCATGACGAAGCAGAGCGTCTCGAGCACGCGGTCTCGGACGACTTCCTGGATCGCCTCGACGCGCTGCTGGGGTTCCCGACCCGCGATCCGCACGGCGATCCGATCCCCGCGCGAGACGGGTCGGTTCCCAGCCCAGGTGTCACCCTGATCTTGGGGGAGGCGCCACCGGGGCGGTACCGCGTCGTGCGGGTCTCCGATTCAGACCCTGCCGCTCTGGCCCGGCTCAGGGCCGCCGGGCTCGTTCCAGGCGCCTCCGTGCCCGTCCCTTCGCCGGTGAAAGGCCTGCTGCCCGGCGACCTGGACGTGGTGCGCGTCACCGCCGAGTCGAACTGAAGCGGTCAGCCAGGCTCCGCGACTTGGCCTACGGTCGAAGGCGCCTCGTTGACTATTCATGCTTTCTGGAGACGCAGGGCACCCGGAAGATCGCGAAGACGTTTGCCGCCCGGCCGAAGGCGCCGGCGACCGTCGGAACGTGGACCTCGGACGACGGCGAGTCCGACCTCTTCCCAGGTCTCAGTGCGGGGTCATGTGCAGCCGCCTGCCACTCAACCGGTCCCCACCAGGCTCGACAGCCCTCACACTGGGCACAGCCCGGCACCGCATACAGCGGTCGGCCGTCTCGCCGGTGTCAGCCAACTTGTTCCTGCACACGCGTTCGAAGCGTGGATGGCGCGGGCGTACCCGAGCGTCCCGTTCGAACGCTACCTTGATGACGCGGTCGTGCACTGCGGCAACCGAGCCCAGGCCGAAAGGCTGACGGCGGCGATCGGGGAAAGACTCGCCGGAGTGGGGCTGACGCTCCATCCCACCCAGACCCGGATCGTGTATTGCAACGACCAACGGCGCGATCGTGACACGAGCACACGTCGTTCGAATTCCTGGGGTTCACGATCCGTGTCGCGGAGCACGGCGCAAGGACGTGGCACGTCTCGCCTCGTTCAGGGCGGAGGTCTCCCAAGACGCCTTGAAGAGGATGTCCGAGTAGGTGCGGTCCTGGCTGCTGCACCGGCGGACTGGTCACAACCTGACCGAACTCGCCGCCCGGATCAACCCGATCATCAGGGGCTGGACGAACTCCACAGTTCCCTTCTACCGATCGGCCTCGACGGACTGTCGTCGCACATCAACGGCAACCTGCTCCTGGTGGATACGCCACAAATACGACCGGCTGCGGCCCTTCACCAAAGCCAAGGCGGCATGGAAACGGATCACCACTTGCCTCCGGCCATACTCGCCCACGGGCGATGGTGCCGCGTCGTCTGGTGACCAGAACGACAAGAGCCGCATCAGCCGAGAGGCTCACGTCCGGTTCCGTGGGGCCGGGGGGTGCAACTCCCCCCGGCTACCGGCGCGTCAAGTTGCGCGCATTCGATGGCTACAATGCCTCGTGAACACTGATGCACTCAATGCGCTTGCCGCCGTCCTCTCGGCGATCGCAGCGATCTTCGCCGTCGTCATTTCGGCGCTGAGCATCCGCGAGTTGCGTCGCATCGACGAACGCGCGCGGCGGCGAGAATTCAACCAGCGCGACGAGGCCCTTCAGTTGCGCCTGGAGGCGCTCTATCCACACCTATACAGCGTCTTTGGCGTACCCCTAGACAGCATTCCGACTGGATTCAGACCTGCGATTGTTAGCTTCTTCGGGCTGTATGCGGACGCTTTCACTGCGCATCGCGACGGTCTGCTGGCCGAGCGGGACGCCATACAGTTTCTTGATGAGTTCGACTGGTGGCTGGGTTCAGAGAACGGAAGAAGCCTCTGG
>JBAVKY010000285.1:0-28902 GCA_049688555.1 Propionicimonas sp. | reverse complement strand
CCCCGGCCCTGACCCTTCTCGACGTCGGGGGAGCCCGGAGCGTCGAGATCGCCCTGCCGTGCTTCGAGGACCCGCGCGGCGAGGGCACGATCATCCGCCGCGGCGTCCCGGCGGTGACAGTGGGGGAGCACCTGGTCACCACTGTCTTCGACCTGATGCTGGCCCAGTACGGCGTGGGCCGTGACGGCCTGCCGGGCCAGTGGCCCAGTGGCTACGACGACGCCACGGTCCCCTACACCCCCGCCTGGCAGGCCGAGATCACCTCGGTCTCAGCGGAGGCCTGCCTGCGGATCGCCCGCGAGTTCGCCAAGAACTCCGAGGATTCACGCGGTCGCACCATGATCATCATCGGCGCCGGCGTCTGCCACTGGTTCCACGCCGACGTGGCCTACCGCTCGATCATGGCCCTGCTCATGCTGACCGGCTGCATCGGACGCAACGGTGGCGGCTGGGCGCACTACGTCGGCCAGGAGAAGTGCCGGCCGATGACCGGCTGGTTCAACCTGGCCAACGCGCTCGACTGGTCGCGGCCGCCGCGGACGATGATCGGCACCGGCTACTGGTACATGCACACCGACCAGTGGCGCACCGACGGCTACTCCGCCGACCGGGTCAAGTCGCCCCTGTCCACCGGCAAGCTGGACGGCCTGCACACCGCGGACGCGATGGCGTTGTCGCACCGCTTGGGCTGGATGCCGTTCTATCCGCAGTTCGACCGCAACCCGCTCGACCTGGCCGACGAGGCCAAGGCCGCTGTCGAGCGTGGCGAGGCTGCCAGCGTCGGGGACTGGGTCGCTGCCCAACTCAAAGCCGGGACGCTCACCACCTCGCTGGAGGACATCGACGCGCCGGTGAACTGGCCGCGCACCATGGTGGTCTGGCGCTCGAACCTGTTCGGTTCCTCGGCCAAGGGCAACGAGTACTTCCTCAAGCACCTGCTGGGGACCGGCTCCAACCTGATGCCCAACAACCATGCCGCCGAAGCCAAGCCGTCCGTGGTGAAGTTCCACGACGAGGCACCCGAGGGCAAGCTCGACCTGTTGATCAGTGCGGATTTCCGGATGACCTCGACGACCCTGCTCTCCGACATCGTCTTCCCCGCCGCCACCTGGTACGAGAAGTACGACCTGTCCAGCACCGACATGCACCCCTTCGTGCACGCGTTCACCCCGGCGATCGACCCACCGTGGGAGGCCAAGAGCGACTTCGACTTCTTCACTCTGCTGTCACGGGCCATCGGCGCCCTGGCCAAGGACCACCTGGGCACCCGCAGCGACCTGGTGGCCGTGCCGATGCAGCACGACACCCCCGGCCAGATCAGCCAGCCCGGCGGCACGGTGCCTGACTGGCGGGGCACCGACCTGCCCGCGGTGCCGGGCAAGAACCTGCCGGCGATGATGGTGGTGGAACGCGATTACACCGCGATCGCCGACAAGTTGGCCTCGGTCGGTCCGCTGGCCGACCGGTTGGGCTTCACGGTGAAGAACATCACCTACAACATGGTGGAGCCGGTGGCCCGGCTGGCCAAGCTGCACGGCGTGATGAGCAGCGGTGCCGGCGCAGGGCGACCGGCGATCGACACCGACGCCCGTTTCGCCGAGGCGATCCTGACCTGCTCCGGCACCACCAACGGCGCCCTGGCCACCCAGGGCTTCCACGACCTGGAGATCAAGACCGGGCGCAAGCTCGCCGATCTGTCCGAGGGCCAGGAGGAGCGCCAGATCACGTTCGCCCAAACCCAGGCCTCCCCGCAGCCGGTGATCACCTCACCGGAGTGGTCAGGCTCGGAGACCGGCGGACGGCGCTACGCCGCGTTCACCATCAACACCGAACGTCTCAAGCCCTGGCACACCCTGAGCGGCCGGATGCACTTCTTCCTCGATCACGACTGGATGATCGACGCCGGTGAACAGTTGCCGACGTTCCGGCCGCCGCTGGACATGACCCACGCCTTCGGCGAACCCGAACTCGGGCCCACCGGCGAGAAGGCCATCACCCTGCGGTACCTGACGGTGCACAACAAGTGGTCGATCCATTCCGAATACCAGGACAACCTGTTCATGTTGAGCCTGGGGCGGGGCGGCCCGCAGGCCTGGTTGAGCGTGAAGGACGCCGCCAGCATCGGTGTGGCCGACAACGACTGGATCGAGCTCACCAACGCCAACGGTGTCTTCGTGGCTCGGGCGGTGGTGACCCACAAGCTCCCCGACGGCATCTGCTACGTCCAGCACGCCCAGGAACGCACCATCGACGTGCCGAAGTCAGAGGCCACCGGCAAGCGCGGCGGCATCCACAACTCGGTCACCCGCATCCTGGTCAAGCCGACCCACCTGATCGGCGCCTACGCCCACCAGTCCTACGCGTTCAACTACCTCGGGCCCACCGGGGTGCAGCGCGACATCGTCTCCACCGTCCGGCGCCGTTCCCAGGAGGTGACCTACTAATGGCCACACGCAAGCCCAAGCGGGTCATGGCCCAGGTCGGCATGGTGATGAACTTGGACAAGTGCATCGGCTGCCACACCTGTTCTGTCACCTGCAAGCAGGCCTGGACCAACCGGGCCGGCACCGAGTACGTCTGGTTCAACAACGTCGAGACCCGGCCGGGCCAGGGCTACCCTCGACGCTACGAAGACCAGGAGCGGTGGCGCGGCGGCTGGGTGCGCACCACTTCCGGAGGGCTGAAGCTGCGCGCCGGCGGCCGGCTGCAGAAGCTCTTGAGCATCTTCGCCTCCCCGGTGCAACCTGAACTCGGCGACTACTACGAGCCGTGGACCTACGACTACCAGAACCTGATCTCCGCCCCGCTGGGCGACGATTTCCCGGTCGCGCGGCCGAAGTCGCTGATCACCGGTGAGGACACCAAGATCACCTGGTCGGCGAACTGGGACGACTCCCTGGGCGGCACTCAGGCCACCGCCGAGTCCGACCCCATCGTGGCGAAGCTGCGGGCGCAGGCCAACGAGCAGGTCACGTTCGAGTACGAGAAGAGCTTCATGTTCTTCCTCCCCCGGATCTGCGAGCACTGCCTGAATCCGTCCTGCATGGCTGCGTGCCCGTCGGGGGCGATCTACAAGCGTTCCGAGGACGGCATCGTGCTGGTCGACCAGGACCGCTGCCGCGGCTGGCGCCAATGCATCACCGGGTGCCCCTACAAGAAGATCTACTTCAACCACCGCTCCGGCAAGGCCGAGAAGTGCACCTTCTGCTACCCGCGGATCGAGGTGGGGCTGCCGACGGTGTGCTCGGAAACCTGTGTGGGTCGGCTGCGCTACCTGGGCGTCGTGCTCTACGACCCGGACGCGGTCACCGAAGCAGCCCTGGCGGACGAGCAGGATCTGTACGCCGCTCAGATGGACCTGCTGCTGGATCCCCACGATCCGGATGTGATCGCCCTGGCGAGGGCAGGCGGAATGCCGCACGACTGGATCGAGGCGGCCCAGCGTTCGCCGGTCTATGCCCTGATCAAGCACTTCAAGGTGGCGCTGCCGCTGCATCCGGAGTACCGCACCATGCCCATGGTCTGGTACATCCCGCCGTTGTCGCCCGTGGTCGACCTGCTGCGCAACCAGGGTCATGACGCCGAAGCGCCCGGCAACCTGTTCGGTGCGATCGACGCGCTGCGGATCCCGGTCAGCTACCTGGCCGAACTCTTCACCGCCGGCGACGCTGACATCGTCACGGGTGTACTCCAGAAACTCGCCGCGATGCGCTCCTACATGCGGGGAGTCACCCTCGGCACCGGACGGGACGCGGAACTGGCTGCCGCGGTGGGCATGACCCCCGAAGCGTTGGAACAGCTGTACCGACTGCTGGCGATCGCGAAGTACGAAGACCGCTACGTGATCCCGACCGCGCACCAGGAAGAGGCGCACAACTTGGAGGAACTGGCCTGTTCACTCGACTTCGAGGGCGGGCCCGGCATGTACGGCTCCGGCCCGTTCGGCGAGGCCTCAGGCCGGCCAGTACCTGTGGCGATCGAGACCTACACCGCCCTGAAGCAGCGCCAGCAGGCCGATTCCGCCGCGTCCACGGCGAGTCTTGGCAACCGGGCGGGAATGCTCAACTGGGACGGCAACGAGGAGCCGCGACCATGAGCCCCCTGTTCACCCGCCAGCGGCCAACCCAGCAGACGAGCCTCATCCTGCAGGCCGCCGCCCTGGTGTTGGCCTACCCCGAAGCCGAATTGCTCGACCGCCTGGACGTCATCGAGGCCGCACTCAGCGACACTCCGGCGGCCGAGCAGTTCGCCCCCGTTATCGCCCACCTGCGTCAGCCGCCGCCGGCCAAGAGCGCCGACGAACCCGGCTCACCCCTGGCGCGGCTCCAGGCTTTCCACGTCCAGGAATTCGACCTGTCCCGCAAGCATGCGTTGCACTTGAGTTACTGGACCGACGGTGACACCAGGCGCCGCGGAAACGTGCTGGCCGACGTGAAGCGGGTCTACCGCGACTCAGGCCTCGTCGTCGAGCCAGCCGGCGAACTGCCCGACTACCTGCCGATGGTGCTGGAGTTCGCCGTGGCCGATCCGCAGCGGGGTCTCGAACTGCTGCAACGGTTCCGTGCCAGCCTCGAGCTCATCCGGCTGGGACTGACCGCGGACCGCCTACCCCAAGCCGGGGTGCTGGAGGCGATCTGCGGCTGCCTACCCGGCCCCTCGCCGCAGAGCCGGGTAGCGGTGCAGACGATGTTCGGCGAGGTCCAGCCGGTCGAACTGGTCGGCCTCAGCGACGTGGTGAGGAGTTGAGATGAACGCCCTGAACATCCTGCTGTGGGGAGCGCTTCCCTACGTGGTCGCCGTCGGTCTGGTCGCCGGCACCATCTGGCGCTACCGCTACGACCAGTTCGGCTGGACGACCCGCTCGTCCCAGCTGTACGAGTCTAAGCTGCTGCGGATCGCCTCCCCGCTGTTCCACTACGGCCTCTTCGTGGTCCTCGCCGGACACCTCATGGGCCTGCTGATCCCCAAGGCTTGGACCGATCTGGTGGTGAGCCAGGAGACCTATCACCTGGTCGCCCTGGTCGCGGGCACCCTGGCCGGCATCGCGACCCTGGTGGGGATCGCCCTGCTGATCTACCGGCGGCGCACCGTCGGCCCAGTCTTCCTGGCCACTACCCGCAACGACAAGCTGATGTACGTCGTGTTGGGCGCCGCCATCGTGCTGGGCATGATCGCCACCCTCACCGGGGGGCACACCCCCACCGGTGAGGAGCACAACTACCGCGAGACCGTCTCGATCTGGTTCCGGTCCCTGCTGGTCTTCCAGCCGGACGTCGCAGCCATGGCGGCCAGCACCTGGCAGTTCCAGCTCCACATCCTGGTGGGAATGGGCCTCTTCGCGCTGATCCCCTTCAGCCGCCTCGTCCATGCCTTCACCGTGCCCTTGCACTACGTCTTCCGGCCGTACGTGGTGTACCGCAGCCGGGACGAGCTTGACCCCGCCCCCTCTCATGGTCGCGTCCGCGGCTGGGATCCGATCGGCACCCAGGATCGAGACCGGAAGACTCGATGACCTCGACGACCGCCCACCTCGGGGCTCACCATCACGGCGACGATGTCATCCCGCCGATCCATGACACCGGACGGGGTGCGAACCGCGTCCTGACCATGTCGACCATCGACTTCACCGTGATGTTCGCGGTGTGGCTGATGTTCGGCATTCTCGGCATCGAGATCCAGAAGGAACTGCTGCTCTCCGACGTGGAGCTGGCCTGGATCAGCGCCCTGGCGGTGCTGAACGGGTCGATGTGGCGCCTGCCCGCGGGGATGTTGACCGAGCGCATCGGCGGTCGCAAGGTGACCATCTTCATGCTGGCCAGCACAGCGATCCCCGCGTACTTCGTCTCCACCGCGCACAGCTACGGCCTGCTGCTCGTGCTGGCCTTCCTGGTCGGTTTCGCCGGCAACCTGTTCAGCGTCGGCATCGCCTGGAACGCCGCCTGGTTCGGCCGGGAGCGGCAGGGGTTCGCTCTCGGCCTGTTTGGGGCCGGCAACGTCGGCGCCTCGGTGACCAAGTTCATCGGCCCGCCGCTGATCGCCGGAACCGCCGGCGCCACGTTCATTTTCGGCATCCAGGGCGGCTGGCGGCTGGTTCCGGTGATCTACTCCGTCGCGCTGGTGGTGCTGGCTATCCTCACCTGGCTGATCGTCCCCCACCACGACCGGCTGGCCGGGGAGAGCAAGCCGATCCGCGAGATGATGGCGCCACTGAAGCACGTTCGGGTGTGGCGCTTCAGCCTCTATTACGTCGCGGTGTTCGGCGCCTACGTCGCGCTCTCGGCGTGGCTGCCGAAGTACTACGTGGACAACTTCAAGGTCGACCTCTATACCGCCGCGCTGTTGACAGCGGTGTTCATCTTCCCGGCTTCGCTGCTGCGTCCGGTGGGCGGCATGGTCTCCGACCGGATCGGCGCCCGCAAGGTGATGTACGCCACGTTCGCGCTGATGTTGCTGACCACCGGCATCCTGATGATGCCCAACGGGCACATCGTGATCGTGCACGCCGACGGCAGCCAGACCGAGCACCTGGCCTACTCGATCAACGTGTTCTGGTTCACCGTTCTGGTGTTCCTGCTCGGTTGCTCGATGGGCATCGGCAAGGCTGCGGTGTACAAGCACATCCCCGAGTACTTTCCCGACAACGTCGGTTCGGTCGGCGGTCTGGTGGGCATGCTCGGCGGCTTGGGCGGCTTCATCCTGCCGCCGCTGTTCGCCTACACCAAGCTGTGGACCGGGTTCCCGACCAGCACCTTCTTCACCCTCTTCGTCCTGACCGCGATCTGCGCGATCTGGATGCACCTGACCATCGTCCGGATGCTGCACGACCAGTCCCCGGCCCTGGCCGACCACTTCGACACCGACCACATCTCCACCTCGACCTCCGGAGCAACCGCATGAGCGCCACCGCTGAACCCATCCGTTCGAAGGAATGGCTGACCGACTGGGATCCCGAGAACGCGGCCACCTGGGATAAGGGCCTCGCCTGGAAGACCCTGTGGATCTCCACCTTCACCCTCACCCTGTGCTTCGCCGCCTGGTTCCTGCCCAGCGCCCTGGTGCCCAAGCTGAACGCACTCGGCTATTCCTGGACGAAGGAGCAGCTGTACTGGCTGGCGGCGATCCCTGGCTTGTCCGGCGGCCTGATGCGGATGGTCTGGATGGTGCTGCCACCGATCATGGGCACCCGCAAGATGGTCACCTTGACCACCTTGCTGCTGATCTTCCCCGTCCTCGGCTGGGGGGTGCGGGTTCAGAGCCCCACCGCCCCCTACTGGGAACTGCTCACCCTGGCCTTCCTGGCCGGCATCGGTGGCGGCGCCTTCTCTGGGTTCATGCCGTCGACCTCCTACTTCTTCCCCCGCAAGATGCAGGGCACCGCGCTCGGCCTGCAGGCCGGGATCGGCAACTTCGGCGTCTCGCTGGTGCAGTTGCTGACCCCGTGGCTGGTCGGGTTCGGCATGGTCGGGTTCCTCGGGGCCTCGCAGATGATGAAGGTGGTGGGGAAACCCGACCGGGAGGTGTGGTACCAGAACGCCGCGTTCTTCTACATCCCGTTCATGATCATCGGCGCCATCTTGGCCTGGCAGATGCTGAAGTCGGTGCCGATCAAGGCGAACATCAAGCAGCAATTCGACATCTTCAGCAACCAGGACACCTGGTGGATGACCATCCTCTACATCATGACCTTCGGCACGTTCTCCGGTCTCTCGGCGCAGTTCGGCCTGCTGATGGCCAATCTGTACGGTGCCGGGAACCCGGCGATCGTGCAAGGGACGGGGGCGACCGCGAAGCTGCTGATCGAGGGCTACGCCGTCCCTGATCCGGTCGCCTTCGTCTTTCTCGGCCCGCTGGTGGGGGCGGGTGCCCGGGTGCTGTTCAGCCCGCTGACCGACCGGATGGGGGGCGCGCTGTGGACGCTGGTCTCGGGCCTGGGACTCATCGTCACCATCGCTTGGACGATCCCGGCACTGACCCCGGACACCTCCAGCGCTCCCGCGCTGCAGGCAGGCTTCAACCAGTTCCTGTGGGGCATGCTGGCGATCTTCCTGTTCGCCGGCATCGGCAACGCCTCGACATTCAAGCAGATGCCGATGATCTTCGAACGCCGCCAGGCCGGCGGCGTGATCGGCTGGACGGGCGCCATCGCCGCGTTCGGTCCGTTCCTGTTCGGCATCGGGCTGACGATCATGCCGGCGCCCACCTTCTACTGGATCGGAGTGGCGTGGGCCGTGATGTGCGTCGGCATCACCTGGTGGCGGTACGCGCGCCCTGGGGCACCGAAGAAGTCGTGAGCGGTGACAGGCGACTCCGATCCTGCGGCGCCCGAGCGCGAGCAACCGCCGCCGCGTGGATTCTCCCCGGCTGACGTCGTGCTCCGGCAACGCTAACCTGCCGTCATGGAACCACTGCTGGCGACCGTCATCACCGTCTCAGACGAGGTCGCCGCCGGCCTCGACTCCGACCGCGCCGGCCCGGTGGCCGAGCAACTCCTCGTCCAGGCGGGTTGTGCCGTCACCACCCGGGTGGTGCCCGATGATGAACGGCAACTGGAAGTCGCCATCACAGCGGCGATCAGCGCGGGCTCGCGTTACGTGATGACGTGCGGCGGCACCGGCATCGGACCGACGGATCACACCACCGAGGTGGTCTCCCGGCTGCTCAGCTTTCAGATGCCGGGAATCGCGGAGGAGATCCGCCGGCGTGGGATCGCCCACGCCAGGCCGGCCCTGGTCTCCCGCGGGGTCGCTGGCGCCGTCGTGCCAATCTCGGGCTCACCGGTCTTCGTGTTGGCCGCACCGGGTTCCCGGGGTGGGGTGAGGGACGCGATTGATGTGGTTGGCCCCGTCCTCGGTTACATCATCGAGCAACTGGACGGTGCCGGTCACTCCTGAGGCAAGGCTCGAGCGTTCGCGTTTACACCATAGGGTCGTGGCAGCGGGTGTTCGATTGCGTCGGGTCAGATCAGACCGCCGTTGGCGGAGAGGACGGGATCACGGTGTTAGTGGACGAACAGGTGAAGCGGACGCCGGGCGGGGTCCTGGTACTGCGGACGTTGACGATGCCGAAGGACACCAATCCTCGGGGCGACATTTTCGGTGGCTGGATCCTGTCCCAAATGGACATCGCGGGGGGGTTGATGTCCTCTGAGGTGGCGCAGGGTCGCACGGTCACCGTCAGTGTGGACGACATCGTCTTCCGGCGGCCGGTTCGGGTCGGTGACACCGTCTGCGTGTACGCGAAGTTGCTGCAGGTCGGTAACTCGTCGTTGGACATCGCGCTGGAAGTATGGGCTCGGCAGCTCGTCGGCGCCTATGAGGCCGAGCGGCAGCTGGTGACCGAAGGTGTCTTCCGTTACGTCGCCATCGATGACCACGGCATGCCCCGCAGGGTCGCTGACAACCCGGGATTCTTCACGAGGGCCTGAGGCAGGGGCGCAGTCCCGGCCACCCCTCGCCGTCAGGCCGCGTGAGCGAAGAAGCTCCTCTTGGCAATCTCGGCAGCCAGGACGTACAGGCAGGTCAGGATCACCAGCGCGGCCATCAGCCAGGCTGGCAGTGGCGTGAAACCTAGGAACCTGACGAACGGCAGGTACGGCACAGCCAGCGTGACCAGGCTGAGGACGAGCGTCGAGACCCACAGCAACGTGCCCGGACGGCTGCGGAAGAACGGTCTGCGGGTGCGTACGACCAGGGCTATCACCAGTTCGGTCAACAGCGACTCGATGAACCAGGCGGTCTGGAACTCCTGCTCCGTGGCCCGCGCCACGAACAGCAACAAGCCGAACGTCGCGTAGTCGAACACCGAGCTCACCAGGCCGAAAACGATCATGAAGTTCCGGATCTGGCGGATATTCCAGCGGTGTGGCCGCTCCACCATTTCAGGGTCGACGTTGTCACTGGCGATCCCCATGGCCGGGAAGTCGGACAGGAAGTTGTTCAGCAGGATCTGCTTGGCCAGCAGCGGCAGGAAGGGCAGGAACAAGGATGCCCCGGCCATGCTCAGCATGTTGCCGAAGTTGGCGCTGGTCGTGGTGAAGACGTACTTGAGCGTGTTGGCGAAGGTACGGCGGCCCTCCTCGATGCCGGCGCGGAGAACACCGAGGTCGTGCTGCAACAACACGAAGTCGGCCGCCTCCTTGGCTACGTCCACCGCCGCCTCGACGGAGATGCCGACGTCCGCCGCCTGCAGCGCCGGGGCGTCGTTGATGCCGTCTCCCAGGTAGCCGACGACATGGTTCATCTTGCGCAGCGCCAGGATGATCCTTTCCTTCTGGTTCGGATCCACCTCGGCGAAGATCGTGGTGCGTTCCGCAACGTGCCACAACGCCTCGTCGCTCAGTTCGGCGATCTCACGGGCCGTGAGAATGCTGTCGACCGGCAGCCCAACCGCTTCAGCGAGGTGCCGGGCGACCAGGCGGTTGTCGCCGGTGATGATCTTCACCTGTACGCCGAGCTTCGCCAGAGAATCCAGGGTCTGTTTGGCGTCCGGCTTGGGCGGGTCGAGGAACAGCAGGAAGCCGGCGAAGATCAGGTCGCGCTCGTCGGCATCGATCGTGTACTCCGCCTGGCGGGGTACTTCCCGGACGGCGAGGCCCAGGACGCGGTATCCCTGGGCGCTCCACTCGGCAAAGCGAGCATCGATCGCCGTGCGCGTGGCAGCATCCAGCGGCACCTGGGAGTCGTCCACTCGCACGCTCGTGCACACGGCCAGGACGTGGTCGAGCGCTCCCTTGGTGATCAGCATGGGCTTGACCTCGGTGCCCGGGTCGGAGTCCACCACCACGCTCAGGCGCTTCCGGGTGAAGTCGTAGGGGATCTCTTCCAGCTTGTCCATGCCCGTCGTGTCCGGGTGGGGCTCGGCAAGGATGGCCTCGTCCAACCCATTGGCCAAGCCCGTCTGAAACGCTGCGTTGAGGTGTGCCCAACGCAGCACCTCACCTGATGGCCGACCATTCACGTCCAGCCAGCCATCGAGCTTCACCACCCCCAGCGTCAGCGTGCCGGTCTTGTCGGTGCACAGCGTGTCCATGCTGCCCAGGTCCTCGATGGCATTGAGTTGGCGCACGATGACGCTGCGCTTCGCCATGTTCTGGGCCCCCTTGGCCAGGGTGATGCTGATGATCGCCGGCAACAGCTCGGGAGCGATACCCACCGCCAGCGCGATGGCGAACAGCAACGAGTCGATGGGAGGTTTGTCCAGGATCACGTTCACGGCGAACACGCCCAACACGAGAACCATGATGATCCGGGTGAGCAGATACCCGAACCGGCGGATGCCACGGTCGAACTCCGTCTCCGGTGGACGATGGGTCAAATGCTCAGCGATCTGGCCGTAGGCGGTTGTGGCGCCGGTTTCCACGATTAGCGCGTGGGCAGTGCCGCTCCGGGCGCTCGTGCCCATGAACACCATGTTGGCTCGCTCCCCCAGTGCGGCTGTGGCCGCCACGGGACCGGCCTTCTTCTCAGCCGGGAAGGTCTCACCGGTGAGCACCGCCTGGTTGACGAAGAAGTCGTTGGCCTCCAGCACGATCCCGTCCGCCGGGATCAGGCTCCCCGCAGCCAGCAGCACCACATCACCTGGCACCACCTCCTCCACCGGAATCGACTGGGAAGAGCCGTCACGCAAGACATTGGCCCTGATCGCCACTTGGGCGCGCAACTTCTCGACCGCGTTGCTGGCCGAGTATTCCTGCACGAAACTCAACACCGCGCTGGCCGCCACGATGACGACGACGATCGCGGCATCGATCCACTCCCCCGCGAACGCTGAGACCACCGCCGCGAACACGAGGATCAGGACCAACGGGCTGGTGAACTGCGCAAGGAAGGAGCGCCAAGCACTGTCACGCCGGTGCGGCCGCAACACGTTCGGTCCCAGCCGCTGCAGGCGTCCTCGCGCTTCAGCGGAGCTGAGGCCCTGCCGAGTGCCGCCGAGCGCCACCAACAACTCGCCTTGCGACGCGCTCCACGGCGTCTGTGGTGGATGCGACTCACTCATCGGTGCCTCGACTTCGTCGAAGAAAGCTCCCGCGGCTGATTGTCACGCTGCAGAACCATCGTGGCACCGAACCGCCACGTCACGCTTCCGAATGACCCGCACGGGTGCCCCGATCGTCCCAATCAGCGCGGCCCAGCCTACGAATGCACCACGAGACGTCCCGCCGGCGAGAGCCGTCGCCTTCCGAGTCTCCCTGGTGAGCCCGATCATCGCTAGATTGCTGCGGTGAGCACCGATCAGAGCCTGCCGGATCTTCAAGACGGGGAACGCCGCCCCGAGGTCAGCTTCGAGGCACAGCACAACAGCGTCGCACCTCAGCGGCTGCGCCCACACGCGAGCCGCCGCGAGGCTGAAGCTCAGGCCAGCTCGGTCCCGCCACCCTTCGAGCCGGACGGTCGCAACCCCGCGTACGTGGCCTGGCTCGAACAGCAGTCGATGCTGCACGATGCGACCGTGCTCGCGCGTCAACTCGCCGGCGACCACGCCATGTGGGCCAACCCCTACGCCAACCCAGACCCCCGAGCAGCCGTGCAACAGGCGTCGGTCTGGTTCACCGCCTACCCCCTCTCGCTGGTGACCAGGCCTGGCCAGTCGTTCCTCGGCGCCCTCGGTGCCGAGGAACTGTGGGCCCTGTTCGCGCAGATCGGCATCGAGGCCGTCCACACCGGACCACTCAAGCTCGCCGGCGGCATCTCGGGGTGGCAGCCGACGCCCAGCGTGGACGGCAACTTCGACCGGATCAGCATGCAGATCGACCCGGCCTTCGGCAGCGAGGACGAGTTCCGCGAGCTGTGCGCCACCGCGGCCCGCCGCAACGGCACCATCATCGACGACATCGTGCCGGGACACACCGGCAAGGGGGCGGACTTCCGACTGGCCGAGTTGAACTACCTCGACTACCCGGGCATCTATCACATGGTCGATATTCCCCCCCAGGCCTGGCACCTGCTCCCGGACGTGCCTGAGGGCAAGGACTCGATCAACCTCACCCCCGCGGTCGAGCGGACGCTAGCCGAGGCCGGCTACATCATCGGCGAACTACAGCGCGTGATCTTCTACGAGCCGGGCGTCAAGGAAACAAACTGGTCCGTCACACCACCGATTCACGACACCGAGGGCGTGCTGCGTCGCTGGGTGTACCTGCACTACTTCAAGGACGGCCAGCCTTCCATCAACTGGCTCGACCCCACGTTCGCCGGCGCGCGGCTGGTTCTGGGCGACGCCCTGCACTCCCTGCTCGACCTCGGGTCGGGCGGGTTGCGGCTGGACGCCAACGGCTTCCTCGGCGTCGAGAAATCCCTGGGGAACGCGCCAGGGTGGTCCGAGGGCCATCCCTTGTCGCAGGCGGCGAACCAGCTGATCGGCTCGATGGTGCGCAAGGTGGGTGGCTTCACCTTCCAGGAACTCAACCTGGCGATCGACGACATCAGAAACACCAGCGCGGTCGGCCCAGATCTCTCCTACGACTTCGTGACGCGTCCGGCGTACCAGTTCGCGCTGTGCACCGGCGACACCGAGTTCCTGCGGCTGACCCTGCGTGAGGGACTCGGGCTCGGCATCGACCAGGCGTCCCTCGTCCACGCCTTGCAGAACCACGACGAACTGACCTACGAGCTGGTTCACTTCGCCGCGCGGCACACCAATGACGTGTACTCGTTCGGCGGCCACCAGTACACCGGCGCCGAGCTGGCCGAACAGGTGCGCCAGACGATGCGGGAGAAGCTCACCGGGGCCGCCGGGCCGTACAACGCGCTTTTCGTGCAGAACGGCATCGCCTGCACCAGCGCGTCCCTCATCGCGGCCACGTTGGGGATCACGGACCTGTCCAGCATCACCGACGCCGACGCGCGACGAATCGCGGACGCGCACCTGCTGCTGTGCATGTTCAACGCCTGGCAGCCAGGCGTTTTCGCCCTGTCCGGTTGGGACCTTGTCGGCGCGCTGCCCCTGGACCGCGCAGCGGTGTCAGAGCTCATCAGCGGGGGCGACACCCGCTGGATCGAACGCGGGGCTTACGACCTGCTCGGCGGCGAATCGGCTCCGACGCACTCCTCCTCGGGGATGCCCCTGGCAACCGCGCTGTACGGTTCGCTGCCCGACCAGTTGGCTGCCCCGGCCTCGTTCGTGTCGAAGCTGGCCGCGCTGCTGGCGGTGCGAAAGCAGAACGGCATCGCGAGCGGCGCCCTGCTGGACGTGCCCGACGTGCCGGTGCGGAGCATGCTGGTGCTGGTCAATCGACTGGAGTCCGGCACCGTCCAGATCACGGCGCTCAATTTCGCGCCAGTGGAGATCACCGGGCGGGTTCACTCTCCGCATCTCCCTTCCGGCACGGTCATCGATCTCGGCAGCGGCCGGACACTGGATACCGTGGACGACCGTGGCGGCTTCACCGTCACGCTGCCCGCCTTCGGCGGCTTGGCGATGATCGTCGACTCGCCGCCACGCAGGGACGCCTGAGGAGGCCAGCAGTCAGCCTGCGAACGGCGCCGGATCGCAGTTGTCATTGGCCTTGTCACAGCCCAGCTGCAGCCATTCCCAGAAGGTCTTGGGCTTGCCTTCGATGGCGTAGAGCACGCGCGGGGTCATTCCTGCCTGCTGGGCGGTCATGCCGAGCTGCGCCAGCAGGGCGGCGCTGCCGCACGAGCTGCTCGCGTTGGGGATGATCGTCCGTAGATCGGTCAGGTTGACGTACGACGTGGTGTCCGACGCCGTGGCGCTGATCAGGGAGTCAGCGGTGGCCGGCGAGAACCACGACCAGAAACCCTGCTTGGCTTCCGCAGGGGTCGGGCCGGCGAGGAGCTCCCGCATGGCTGCGGTGAGCGCGTCAGCTGAGGCCGGGACCGTCCGATGCACGCCGTACACCGTGGCGCAATCGATCGACCCAGGGTTCAGCACGCTGTTGCCGAAGTACAGCGTGACCATCATGGGTGCGGCGGGCGACGCGGTGGACGGGGTGCCCTGGGGCGTCTGGGTGGGCGCCGACGTCGCCGTCGAGGGAGGCGACGCGGTGGTGGTGGAGCCTGGCGGTGCGGTTGCGCAGGCGCCCAGGAGAAGCATCAAGCCGACGATCGCCCCATGCCGTGGGTGAACCACCATGGCAACCTCCTTGGTCTGTCTCGCCAGTCTCACCCCGAACCGGTCTCGAAACAAGAGTCCCCCCTGATGCGGGAGGAGTCGTGTTGCAGGCCATGCCGCAGCCCTACCATGAACCCATGGACGAAGCCGAGAACCGCTCCCAGGAGCTGCGAGAGCAGGCCGCGGCGCTGCGGTTGCGCACGATGGAGGCGAACCGGGCCGTGGTCGAGGAGCTCGGCGCGATCTGGCAGGAGCTCAATGGTCTTGCCAAGGCAGATCCTGGCTTGCGCCGGGCCTGTGAGCGGATCGCCAGAGACATCGCCCTGCTGGAGAAGCTCGACCTTGCCTTTGACACCGAATGGCTGGACGAAGCGAAGCACTCCCACGCGCAGCCGAGGGCTGCCCGGGCTTCAGCGGCCGACGGTTCGGAATAGGTCAGAGTGAGACACCGCGCCTCGCGCGGTTCGGGCTATGCCGAGCGGTGGAGGCTGCTCCAAGCGAGCAACCCTGTGGCGAGTCCGTTCACGGTTCCGACGGCCACGTCGGAGGGGTAGTGCATCCCGACGTAGACGCGCGAGAAGGCCAGCGTGGCGGGGTAGGCGAGGCAGGCAGCGTAGATCGCCGCGCGCAGCCGTGGCGAGGGCAGGTCTTGCGCGAGGAGCGCGTAAACCACCATGAGCGCCACGGTGGCGCCCTGGTGCCCGGAGGGGAAGGACGAAGTGGGCTGCTCGCGGTCGAGCTTGGGAACGTCCGGGCGTTCGCGGTTCACCAGCGCCCCGACGACCAGGTACAGACCGGCCTCGAGAATCAGCGCGACGGCCGGCAGGGCGGCCAGCCGCCAGGTGTGGGTTCGCCGCTGGATGAGCGCGACAGCGACCAGGCCGTGGAGGATGCTGGCGGGGACGTCCGAGGCTGTGGACGTCAGCCGTGCGACCAAGTCGGCGGGGCGCGTTCGGCGTGACTGGAGCTTCACGATGAACGCCGCCTCGCGTTCCTGCAGGCCGGGTCGCCGCACGAGCGCACGACCTATCGCCACGTTCGCCACGCCGAGCGCCACGGACGGCAGCAGGCCGCGCACGACGATCGTTCGGAGCGCGCCGCCTAGCGTGGGCTCAGTGTGGTCGATGGCGCGTCGACTCCACAACGACATGCGGCCGAGCATAGGGGTCGGGAACCCCGGGGGCGAGCATCGGCCAGGACAGCCGCGTCAAGGTCGACCCGCTCCGGTGGTCAACGTGGTCAGCGACGTCATCAGGGCGCGGACGCGGCGTTCGATGTCGTCTCGGATGGGGCGGACGTCGTCGAGGGTCTGCCCTGCGGGGTCGTCGACGTCCCAGTCTTCGTACCGCTTGCCCGGGAAGATCGGGCAGGCGTCACCGCAGCCCATGCTGATGACGACATCGGCGGCGCGCACGGTTTCGTCGGTCCACGGCTTGGGGAACTCTCCGGAGATGTCGATGCCGCGTTCGGCCATGGCGGCGATCGCTGCGGGGTTGATCTGGATGCCGGGCTCAGAACCTCCGGACCAGGCGACGGCGGTGTCGCCGGTCAGAGCTTGGAAGAACCCCAGCGCCATCTGGGAGCGTCCGGCGTTGTGGGTGCACAGGAACAGCACGACGGATTTGCCGTCGTCGTGCAGTCCTTCCACGCGGGCGAGTGCTTGTAGGCGCTGGCGGGCAAACCGCTCGGCGAGCAGCGGCAGGAACTTCATCACCGTGGCACGATCGGCGAGCTGGTCGAAGGAGCTGGCCAGGAAGCGCTCAATGGTTTGGGCGCCGTAGCAGCCGGCGAATTCCTCGGCGAGGCGGAATGCTGCTTGTTTGAGGGCGAGCTTGTCGTCGATGCGGAGGCTTTCCCAACTGCGCTGCGAGACGGGATGAACGGTCATGAGGGTTGTCCTTCGAAGCTGGAGACCAGTCGGGTGATCCGGCCGGCGATGTCGTCGTAGGCGGTGTCGAATGCGCGGGGGCTGCCCGTGCGGGCCGGGTCGGGGACGGACCAGTGCAGCGGTTGGCTGCTCAGGTCTTCGTACGCGCGGTCACATACCGCGACGACGAGTTCGTCGCCGGTGAGGACCTCAGCCGCGAGCTTAGGACGGGCCGACGACAGGTCGAGACCATGGCTGCGGCCCACCGCAACGGCTCGGGGATGGACGCGGGTCGCGGGGTGGGTTCCGCCGGACACGACCGGGACGTCGCTGACCGTCGTCCAGAAGGACTCGGCGAGCTGGGATCGGGCGGAGTTCTGGGAGCAGACGAAGGCCACCTTGTGGGGGCGCGGCCTTCGTCGGGAGTCGATCAGGTCATGACAGGCCTGAGTGCGGGTGACGTAGCTGCGGCGGCCATCGCCCTCGGAGCGTCGCCGAGCCACCAACCCGGCTTCCTCCAGCACGTGCAGGTGGTGCGCCATCAGGTTCGTCGGGATGCCCAGCTGGGTGCCGAGTTCCCCCGAGGCGAGGTCGGCATCGGCCAGCAGGTCGATGATCGCCAACCGCGAGGGGTCCCCCAAGGCGGCGTACGCGCGGGCTCTGGCGTCCAATCCACTGAGCGTCATCCAGTTACCTCCATACTTGTTGACTCAATAGTAGCTGAGCTATTCTTATGGTCAACCCTCCGTTGAGAGGCCGGCAGCAACCCGAGGAGCCAAACAATGAGCAAGCCCACCGTCCTGTTCGTCTGTATCCACAACGCCGGACGCTCCCAGATGGCCGCCGGTTACCTGCGTCACCTGGCCGGGGATCGAATCGTGGTGCTGTCGGCAGGTTCGGCGCCGGCGAACACGATCAACCCGGTGGCCGTCCAGGCGATGGCTGAAGAGGGCATCGACATCGCCGCCGAACAGCCAAAGATCCTCACCAACGACGCGGTCAAGACCTCCGACGTGGTGATCACCATGGGCTGCGGCGACACCTGCCCGTTCTACCCGGGCAAGCGTTACGAGGACTGGGTGCTGGCCGACCCGGCCGGGCAGGGTATCGAGTCCGTGCGGCCCATCCGCGACGAAATCCGTGCCCGGGTGCAGGCCTTGATCGCGGAGCTGGCGCCAACCGCCTGAGCACAGGTCCTCGCTGCAACGGACATTCCCGGTCGCACTTCCCCGGTCACTGTTGGGACTGGTCGCGGTACCGTTGCTGTGGTGGTTCCGAAAGGCGACCGTGATGTCTGGATCGCGGGGTTACCGCGTTGAACGGATGGGCCGGGCCAGGCTCGCCCTTGCGGCGGGTCAGGAGTTGGCGGTCAAGCGCCACCTGATGTACGCCCTTGTCGAGGCCGATCTCACTGTCCCCCGGCGGCTGTTGCGCGAGCATCGCGAGCAGACCGGAGAGCGGTTGTCCCTGACCGCGTACGTGGTCACCTGCCTCGCCCAGTCGCTGGCCGAGTACCCGCTCCTCAACGCCTTTCGTCGGGGGCGGTCTGTGGTGTTCCTCGACGAGGTGATCGTCGAGGTCCTGGTGGAACGCAGCATCGGGGGCCAACCAGCGGTCGGCTACCTTCCGATTCGGAACGCAAACACCAAGTCACTTCGTGACATCCACGACGAGATTCGGGCAAGCCAGGCGTCAACAGCCGAAACGATCGCCGGTCAACGGTGGCTGGAGCTGGTGCCCGCTTTCGTGACCCCCGTGTTGATGAGGTGGATGCGACGCAGCATCCACTGGGCGCTCCAGCTCGGCGTCGCCGGAGTCAACAACATCGGGATGGGGACCGACACGGGCGGCTGGGGCGTGAGCCCTGGAGCAGGCACCCTCGCCGTCACGATCGGCGGCATCAAACCGCGACCACACCTCCTTGATGGACGACTCGTCGAGCGGGAGATCGCCCACCTCACGATGACCTTCGACCATGACGTCATCGACGGGGCGCCCGCAGCACGCTTCACCTCCCGACTCCTCGAACTCCTGGCGGCAGGCGACCCGATCCAGGCGGCCCTCGGCGCCAAGCCATGATGTGTGGGCCAAGCCATGATTTGTTGGCCAACAACCAGCCCCAGCCGAACCGACCTCGTTGGCGGGCCCTAGAGCAGTGGCCAAGGCTCCCACGGTGCGCAGCTCAGGCGGCGAGCGCCTTGAAGAGGTCGTAGACCATCCAGGCCGGCCAGAACAGCCCCTGCAAGATCGCCAGGGCGTATTCCAGGAAGGAGTGGGCCTGTTGGAAGAACCACACCCAGGCTCCGAAAATGCCCAGGGAATAGAGGGCGCCTCCGCCAGCGGCCCCCGCGTTGTTGTTGCTCATCGTCCTGCCTCCCCGCGACGGGTCCGTCGCGCTGGCTGCCACACCGGCCTCGACGATTCTCCTTTGCTTTCCGTCGCCGAACAAGCACCTGCTGCCGCGGCCCGGCGTGTCTCCGCCTTTCCGCTGGAGTGCAATGAGGACGGCGGGCGTTCGCTCGTCCCTTCAGCTACGTCAGCCAGCTGCGCCTCACCGCGCGTCCGGACCGGTCGGTTTGGGGAATTGCCCAACAGCCCGCTGGTTCGATTCCCAGCGCCAAGATGGTGCGCGCGGCGCGCGGGTACCAGGACAGTAGGCGGGCGGGTTCCAGGCGTCGTCCGGTGATGCGCTCCGAGACGGCGATCCCAAGCCGAAGTAGCGGATTCAGACGACGTGGTTCACCGATGATGGCCAGAGGGTCATCCTGGCATGGCCAGATACCTGGCCCCCTACACTGACGCTGTGAGTACGTCCCCGAGCCAGGTGGCTTTGCTGGAACGGATCCGTGCGGGGGTGATCGGCGACGACCAGGTGATGCCAGGGCCGTACGGGCCCAGGCGGGTCACCTACGCGGATTACACCGCCTCCGGCCGGAGTCTGGACTTTCTGGAGGACTTCATTCGGGACGAGGTGCTCCCCCGCTACGCGAACACCCACACCGAAGCCAGCGGCACGGGACTCCAGACGAGCCGGCTGCGCGACGACGCCCGCAGCATCATCCACCAGGCCGTCGGCGGCGACGATGACACCGTCGTGATCTTCGCAGGCTCCGGTTCGACCTCGGCGATCGACAAGCTGATCGGGATTCTTGGGCTGCGCATTCCCTCCGCCCTCGACGACCGCTACCACCTGACCGAGACGATCCCGGCTGAGGAGCGCCCGGTCGTCTTCATCGGCCCTTTCGAGCACCATTCCAACGAACTGCCGTGGCGCGAGTCCATCGCCGACGTGGTCACGATCCGGGAGAGCGCCGACGGGCAGATCGACCAGGATCAACTCGCCACCGAGCTGGTTACCTACGCCGATCGCGCGCTGAAGATCGGGTCGTTCTCGGCTGCGTCGAACGTCACCGGCATCACGTCCGATGTTCGTGGCATCGCGGAATTGCTGCATGCACAAGGGGCCCTCAGCTTCTGGGATTTCGCCGCCTGTGCGCCCTACGTGGCGATCGACGTGTCGGCTCCCGACAGCCGCCCTGACGCGTACCTCGACGCGGTCTTCCTGTCGCCGCACAAGTTCATCGGTGGCCCGGGCACGCCAGGCGTTCTCGTCGTCCGCCGGAACCTGCTGACCAACCGGGTTCCGGTGGTCCCCGGTGGCGGCACGGTCATGTTCGTGAATGCGACCGAACATCGCTACCTGACCGATCCGGTCCACCGGGAGGAAGGCGGCACCCCAGCCATCGTCGAGTCGATCCGGGCCGGGCTGGTGTTCCAGCTCAAGGACGCGGTTGGTGTGGACGTGATCGAGGAACACGAGACTGACCTGCTCCGGCGCGCGATGGCAGCCTGGCGCGACGAGCCCGCCATCGAGATCCTCGGCAACCCGGAGGCGAAACGGCTGTCGATCGTGTCGTTCGTGATTCGTGCACCCACCGGACGGTTCCTGCACCACAACTTCGTGGTGGCGCTGCTCAACGACCTGTTCGGGATCCAGACCCGGGGCGGGTGTTCCTGCGCGGGACCCTACGGGCATCGCCTGCTCAGTATCGACCTCGACCATTCGCACCAGTTCGAGGCCCAGATCGCCACCGGCTGTGAGGGGATCAAGCCGGGTTGGGTCCGGGTGAACTTCAACTACTTCGTCGGTGAGGAGGTGTTCGCCTACATCGTCGAAGCGGTCCGCCTGGTTGCTCGCGAAGGCTGGAAACTCCTCGGTGACTACCGGTTCGACCCGGTGAGCGGATTGTGGCGACACCGTTTTGGTCCAGTCGAACCGCCGCTGCGGCTCACCGACATCAGCTACGCCGCGGACGGCAGCATGGTCTACCCGCATCACGAGTCGGCAGCGCCGGCCTCCGTCCTGGCCAGCTACCTCGATGAGGCGAAGCAGATCCTCGCGGCCACCATCCCTCCCAGTGGTGACACCGGGCAGGTGTCGGAAGACTTCGACGACTTGCGCTGGTTCGAACTCCCCGGAGTCAGCCTGAACCGCTGATGCTGTAACGGCGGGAATAGGTCACGCTGGAGGCGTCTTGACATGGGAGTGAGTAGCAGTCGAGATAGCGCGGTCGGTTTCCGCTCCAAGCGGGGTGCGGTGCTGATGGCGCTGATGCTGACCACCGGATTGATCGCGATCGATGCCACGATCCTCGCCACCGCCGTTCCGTCCGTGGTCAAGGACCTCGGCGAGTTCGACCAGTTCCCCTGGCTGTTCTCGGTGTACCTGCTCGCCCAGGCGGTGTCAGTGCCGGTCTATTCCAAGCTCGCTGACACCATCGGACGCAAGCCGGTCATCCTGACCGGAGTTGCGCTCTTCCTGACGGGTTCCATCCTGGCGGGCCTTGCCTGGAACATGACGGCCCTGATCGCCTTCCGCGTCATCCAGGGGCTCGGCGCCGGTGCGGCAGCCCCGATGGCCATGACCATCGTCGGTGACATCTACACCGTCGAGGAGCGCGCCGTGGTGCAGGGCTACATCGCCAGCGTGTGGGCGATGGCCTCCGTGGTGGGGCCGGCTCTGGGCGGGCTCTTCTCCCAGTTCGGGTCGTGGCGCTGGATCTTCCTCATCAACATCCCGTTGTGCCTCGTGGCGGGCTGGGCACTCATCCGCTTCTACCACGAAAGCGTCCAGCCCAGACGACACCGGATCGACTATGCCGGCGCCGCGCTGCTCACTGTAGGGCTGAGTGCAGTTATCTTGGCCTTGCTGGAGGGCGGCAACGCGTGGGCATGGTTGTCTTGGCCGAGCCTGCTGAGCTTCGCGGTCGGAGCGCTCGCCCTGGTGGGGTTCGTCTTCGTCGAGCGGCGGGCTGAAGAACCGATCGTCGACCTGACCATCCTCGCCAGACCGCTGATTCGGACGACCACCATGGTGTCGCTGGGCGTGGGCGCGCTGATGATCGGGATCACGAGTTTCGTTCCCACGTACCTGGAAAGTGCGATTGGTGCCCTCCCGTTGATCTCCGGTGCTGCGGTGGCCGCGCTCACGCTGGGGTGGCCCCTGGCGGCGTCCAATGCGGGGAGGATCTACATGCGTCATGGCTTCCGGGTGACGGTGATTCTCGGTAGCTCGATCGCCCTTGTCGGCTCCGTCGCCCTGGCGGTCACCGGACCGTGGCCGAACCCGCTGACGGTCGCCGCGTTGGCCTTCGTCATCGGCTTCGGGCTCGGCTGGACGGCGGCGCCGTCGCTCATCGCGGCGCAGGCCTCGGTGGACTGGAACGAGCGGGGGGTCGTGACCGGCGTCACTGTCTTCTCCCGGTCAGCCGGCAGCGCGCTGGGGGTCGCCGTCTTCGGTGCCATCGCCAACAACGTGATCGCGGGCGGTCGTGGTGAGCACGACTACGCCACCATCGTTTCGGCCTTCACGTGGGTGTTCGCTGCCATCGCATTGACGGCATTCCTGTTGTGGGCCGCCGGGTTCACGATGCCGCGGGGGTCGGTGGACGGCGACGCCTACGTCCCCCAGGGGGTGCCGGAACTCGTACAGGAGTCCGGTGCCCGCAGCCGTGGTACCGCGCCGGAACGCGGCGAGTCCACCCCGGATCCGTGACCCGAGACACTGATCGCGCGTCAGGCACGCACCGAGTTCACTGTCGTCAATGGCGTTGGGCAGTGACCTCGCGGGCTTCGCGGGTGGCTGAATTGGCTGATTTGGTGGCCGGATCGGCGTGAGGGTTGACGGCGCGAGCCGAACGTAGAATCGTCGAAGCATGAGCGAGAGCGAGTCGGCTCCGGGCGCCGTGCGTCCCCGGATTCTGGTGGGTGTGGATGGCTCGAAGGACGGCCTGCGAGCCGTCAAGTATGCAATGCGGGAGGCCCGGGTCAGCGGCGCGGACCTGTGGATCGTTCATGTCGTCGATGACATGGCCCCGGTCACCGGTCTGTGGGACATGGTCGCAGCACCGGACCCGCTGCGGAAGGTCGGCGAAGCCAAGGTCGCGGAGGCTCTGGCCGTCCTCGCCGACGAAGGCTTCCCCGCCGAACGCGTCACCTCGGAGGTCCTGGCCGGTCGGCCAGGGGAAGAACTTTCCGAACTCAGCGCCAAGGCCGAGTTGATGGTCGTCGGGCGACGCTCGATCAGTGGCTTGGAGCGGCTGTTCGTCGGCTCCACCAGCGTCTCGGTGGCGGTCCATGCCCAATGTCCTGTGATCGTCATCTCCGCCTCCTCGACCCCGCACCAGACCGGGGGGTTGCAGACGGTTGCGGTGGCGGTCAGCACGTGGCCGGTTCACGAGTCCGCGCTGGAGTGGGGCGTCCGGGAGGCGGTGCTGCGCAAGGCTCACCTTCGCGTCGTTCACGTGGTCCCCGAGACTCTTGGGGTAGAGGGAGCTGCGTTTGTCGCGGCCGCGACCGCCGATCTGGAGCAACAGGTCGGCCCACTGCGCGAGAAGCATCCGGAAGTGTCGGTCGACGTCGAGGTCCTGCTTGGTGATCAAGTGGATGCCCTTGTCGCGGTCAGCAAGGTCGTCGACTTGCTGATCCTCGGAGTACATCGCAACCGTGCGGCTCTGGGAGGCCCTCTTCGCGGGATCATGGCGCACGCACACTGCCCGGTAGGGCTCATTCGATAACGGAACCGGAGTCTCGAGGGGACGAGGCTGGGACTATTGGGCGCCGAACGTGACCGGATGCCTCGGCGGCGACCGCGCACACGGCTCGCTCGGCTTGAGGCCGGAACAGGCTCGGTCGCCGCCGTGTTGTGGCGATCATGACGACCCAAGAAGTCACTTTCGGCCTGGACACGTTCGGTGATGTCACCGTGGACGCGGAGGGGAGGTCGCTGGCATCGCCTCAGGTGATCCGCGATGTCGTCGCCCAAGGCGTGCTTGCCGATGGGGTGGGGGTCGACCACTTCAGCCTCGGCGAGCACCACCGGGACGACTTCGCCATCTCGGCCCCCGACATCGTCCTGGCAGCCCTGGCATCCCGAACCCGCCGGATGACCCTTGGCTCGGCGGTCACAGTGCTCAGCTCCGACGACCCGGTGCGGGTCTACGAGCGCTTCGCCACCATCGACGCGATCAGCGCTGGCCGGGCCGAGATCACCGTCGGCCGTGGCTCGTTCATCGAGTCCTTCCCGCTGTTCGGCTACGACCTGGCCGACTACGAGGTGCTGTTCGAGGAGAAGCTCGACCTGCTCACCGCGCTGCGCGCTGAGGGCCCGCTGACCTGGTCCGGCACCACCCGTCCCCCGCTCACCGGGCAACGGGCCTACCCGACGACTGCAAGCGGACACCTGCCGGTCTGGGTTGCTGTCGGCGGCACGCCGGAGTCCGTGGTTCGCGCGGCCCGGTACGGCCTACCGCTGATGCTGGCGATCATCGGCGGACCGCCGGTCCGGTTCCGGCCCTTCGTCGAACTGTTCCGCAGGGTCAGCGACGATTCCTCGCTCCCGGTCGGCGTCCACTCCCCCGGCTTCATCGCGGAATCCGACGCGGAGGCCCGCGAGCTGCTCTACCCCCACTTCAAGGTGAACCGGGACCGGATCGGCCGCGAGCGCGGCTGGCCGCCCGTCACGCGCGCCGACTTCGAGGCCGAGGCGGACGGCGGCGCGCTGTTCGTCGGTTCCCCGGAGACGGTGGCCCGGCGGATCGCCGAGACCGTGACGGACCTCGGCATTCAGCGGTTCGACCTCAAGTACGCCAACGGTCCGATGCCGCATCAGCAGTTGCTGCGGACCATCGAGTTATATGGCACCGAGGTGATCCCGAGGGTGCGCCAGCTGCTGGGTTCGAGCCGCTCGCTCCCTGGCTGAATCTCACCCGTCGGTCGATCAGGGCCTGCCCGTTCCCGCGCGCCTGCGTCCGGGCGGTGTTGGGGCGGATTCCGAGTCCCCGACGTATTCGTCCAGCCAGGCATCAGCGGAGTGAAGGCCGCCCAGTCGGACCGGACTTGGTCAAGCACTGGCCGCGTACCAACCACCGGGATGCCCTCGAAACCGGCGATGGCCGAAATCCTAGACCTGCGGCGCCGCCGATCTGGAGTCCAGGCCGTCGTGGTGGGCGGGCGCTGCGAGTAGCGTGTCGGGAAAGACCGATCGGAGGCATCAGATGGATCCGCTCTTCGCCCTGGTGGGCCTCGTGGTGGTGGGTGCTGCGGCCGCAGCCTGGTGGTTCCTCCGACGCCGGAGGCCATCGGCGGTGGAAGAGGAGTGGACGTTGCCGCCTGCGGACGCTGTGCGTCGCCCGAGCAGGGACGTGGGCCCGCAGATTCTCGATCGCCAGGCGGTCCTCCGCCGTGACCGCGTGCTCGACCCTTCGAAGTGGGACAACACACCGGATGACGGGGACGGGTGGGAGACGCCCGAAGCGGACCCCGGCGACCTACCGCAGTTCTTCGACCGCGACTACCTCCAGCAGCGTGCCCCCAAGGACGACCCCAACGCTTGACCCGCGCGCCCGATGCTCGGGCGGCTCGCGGCTTGCCACTCTCGTCCATCAGTTCGAGGAGGAAGTGGGCGCCGCGAGCCTCTGCGGCGCCCCCCCGACAGGCTGGCCCGCCTCACCGGAGAGCGAGGGTGAGCCTCTCGGTCACATTGGCGAGGGCGTCGAGTCCGAAGGTGGGACGCAATGTGTCAGAACTTGACGTGGCAGGGGCTCGCAGCGTGTAGAAAGGCCCGTGAGTCACCTGTCCACTGAGCATCATCGACGTGTGAGGCGAGGCCTGAGCCAGCACCTTCAACGACGATCCTGAACGGAACAGGGATCAGCGACACCCCAGAGAGAATGACATGACCCGAAACCCCATCCCCAGGCGGACGCTCTTGATGGCGGCCGCGACCGGCGCGATAGCACTGGTCCCCACTCCCGCCCTGGCCGCCAAGGACCGCAAGGGTGGTCGTGCCAAGCCCAGCCCGACCCCCACCCCGACCCCCGCCCCGACCCCCGCCCCGACGTCGACGCTTCAGCCTGTGACGGCTCCGTTGTCGCCCTTCGTGCCCTACATCGCGACGGGCACCGTGTTCACCCGGGCAGTGAACGGCGCCGGCAGCGTCGCAACCAGCCAGTCGGTGGCGATGCCGCTGGCAGCCAACTCGGCGACGATCGCCGCCACCATGATCCCCTACTCGCAGTCGTGCAATCGCTTCGGGGTGAAGACCAGCTTCAACACGGCCAGCTACAACATTCCGGTGTACGTGGTGAACTCGGGCGACCCCAACCAGACGTACGCCACCATGTCGTCGACTGACTCCCGGGTCACAGCCAACGCCAGCATCGCCGCCAACACCCTCGGTCGTATCCCGCTGCCAGCCTGGGCGCGACCCGCACCGTCCGGCGACTTCGCGATGGCCGTCTATGACTCCTACACCGGAATGATGCGCGAGTACTTCTCCGTGCAGGGCGGCGCCGGCGGGTTCACCTGCCGGGCGGCCGGCTACTACCAGGCCAGCCAGATGTTCACCAACCTGGCCACCAGCAACTTCTGGATGCGGATGACAGCTGGCTCCAACTCGGTCGTTGGCATGTTCAACACCCTGTCCCAGGTCGGCATCGAGGAAGCCCTGTCGGGCACCATCGGCCATGCCCTCAGCTTCACTATCGCCAACGCCGCCGGAGGATTCTCGTGGCCCGCGCGTCAGGGTGACGGCACAGCCACCAACACGAACCTGCCCTACCAAGGCCAGTGGTTCCGCATCGACCCAGCTGTCAACCTGGACAGCCTCGGGCTACCACCGTTCACGCTCATGCTCGCCAAGGCCGCCCAAACCTACGGCGGGTTCGCAGCAGACAAGAACCTGTTCTGCCACGCCTTCAACGCCGAACCGTCCAACAGCTATGTGCAGGCGACCGGCGGCGACCCCTGGCAGACGACCATCCCCGCCAAGTTCGGCTCCAACTACGCTGACCTGAACACGTTCCCGTGGCAGCTCACCCAGTGGGCACCCAAGGACTGGGGTAAGCCGTAGCACCTGCTGTCGTCCTTCAAGATCCGGATGTCTGCGGGCCCGTGGGCAGGGCCGGGTTAGACTCCGGCATTGATCTGTTGGTGGAGCCCCCGGACGGGGCCGTTGGGCGTAGTGTCGAGTTATGAGCACCAGCCATGAGGTTCGCGAAAAGGTCGCTCGCCGCGCCTACGAGGCCCTCGGACCCAGCCCTAGCCAGAGCGCCGTGCTGCAGGTCGCCTGTGCCTCCAGCCATCACCTTGCCGCCGTCTACGACACCGAGGCCGGGCAGGTCTTCCACTCCGTCTTGCACTCCAAGGCGCACGGACGCCGCGACTACTTCGACGCCGGTCACCACGCCTCCCAGCTCGGTCTGGACTGGTTCGATCTGCTCGACCCGGGAGCCGACCCGGCGATCGCGGACGAACTGGCCGCCGGTTGCGAATGCGGGCCGTACACCCTCTCCCGCAAGCTGCTGATCAAGCAGATCGCCGCAGGACAGACCAAGATCGTCATCGACTGAGCCGGGCCGGTCTGCGCGGCACCTCACCCCAGCCGCGCCAACACCCCGGAACCCGCGCGGTCGGCAGGCGCTCGAAGACGACGCCTGCCGCGAGGCCACTCATCGGCTGATGATGCGCCGCCTGGCCCGCCTGGGTCGCCGAGCGGAGGCACTTCACCAGTACCGGATCTGGTCCCGGGCGCTGGCGAGGGATTCGACGCCCGCCCGGGGCGAGCTACCGAGGGGCTGTACGAGATCGTCCGGCTGGGACCCGGATCGCGTCTGAAGCCGCACGTCACGCGTTGTCCCCTCGTTCTGCGAGGCCTGGCGTTGATCGCCGGGACGCGCTCACTCCGCCGGCTTGCCCCACACGTGAGCGCCACCCCAGTCGACGACCACAGCCGCCTCGTCGCCGACCACCCAACCGTCGTGCCCGGGCGGCAGTACACTCACGTCCCCAGGCCCGGCTTCGAACTCGGCGCCGTCAGCCATCCGGGCGCCGATCCGCCCTGAAATCACGTACTGGAAGTGAGGGGCCTCGCACAGTTCCGTCCCTACCGCCGGACGGACATGCTCAGACCACCGCCAACCGGGCTGCAGGGTGAGCAGGGCAACCTTTCCGCCACCGATGTCCACGATGTCCGCCCGCCCCAGCGGGAACTCGCGCACCTCATCGGGAGTGCCGACGTTCTTCAACTCCGCACCGGCCACCGCATTCTCCTCTCACGAACAACTGCCGGGGATCCAACCAATTCCATGATCCTCACGGCCGCGTGCCGCGCCATGAGCACTTTTGCCCGTGGCCTGACCGGCGGCGTCAGAGGTTCGGTTCCGAGTTACCGGAAGGCCTGGAGCTGGTACTCACCGAAGCGTGACACTAGGCCTGGGGTGCCGCCACGTGCGTGCCGCGAAGCAGGCCGGTGTTGGCCTGTTGCGGCACGTCAAGGTCGCTGGTGGAAGTCGGGCTGCCGCCACGCTGGGTGAGGATGACGTGGCTGAAACGGAGGTCGGTGGCTTGCCGACTCTCATGCTCGGTGGGTCAGGTGCCGTCTTGAAGTCTCCGTTCCTGTTTGT
>JBAVKY010000284.1:0-5621 GCA_049688555.1 Propionicimonas sp. | reverse complement strand
CCTTCCAGCTGGATCCGGGGTTGCCGGAGTCCTTCCAAGGGACGGAGGCGGACTACCTTGCGCAATCGAAGGGCATCGATCCGGCCCGCGTCCAGGGCATGTTCGGCCACGTCAAGGCCGCGGCGGCCACCGAAGATCTCACGCTCGACTTCGACCGCATCAAAGTCGCCAATTCGAGGCGCGCCCACCGACTGCTGCAGGCCGCCGGCCTGGCGGACGTCACCGGCCGCCAGGCCAGGCTGCTCCAGTTGGCCCTCTTCACGGCCCACTTCACCCAGGGAGAATCCATCTGGGAGCCCGAGGTTCTGGTGGCCGGGGGCGCAGCCCGAGGAGGCCTTCGCCAGGGCACTTCGCCAGGTGTGGCAGGGACCTGCTGGCGACTAGCGCTTGGTGCTCGTGACACCGCAGGTGGAGAACCCGGACAGTCGCTGCCAGAGCCCGAAGCCGAGCACGGCGAGGGCTGCGGCCTCGCCGCCAGGAAAGACCGACGAATTCAGTGCGATGGCGGCCAGCACCACCATCAGTGCCGGCATCACGCCGCAGGCGCTGGTCTCGAGGCGTTCTCCCCGCCGAAACGGCAGATAGGAGGCCACGATCACCGAAGCCAGGAGTGCCGCTACGGCGTGGGCGACCATCCCGACCGCACCCGCTGACGGGCCGGCGGCTGCCCGATAGACGACGAAGAGCAGCGGCATCGCCGCGAGGAGCACGACGGTCTGAGTCATTCCCCATCGCCCGCGCAGGGCGACCCAACCGCTGGTCCGCGTCACCGCTACCGCGTTCACCTGGGGAATCGTTCCCTCCGGGCCGAACAGCGGCCGGTCATGCGGCGGCAGGCTGCCGGACGTCGTCATGGCTCTCCCGGGGGACTGGTGGGCGCGAACAGTAGGGCCATGATACCCCCTCGGGTATGCATCCCTTGACGGTCGAGACTCCGGCAGCAGACCGAGCGCCGGATCGCTCCGGATCGCGCCGGACGGCCCCCGCCAGGTCACCGCGGCCACGGGCGCTCGATTCCCCTCACCGAGCAGAGTCGGTCCCGTCGCGTAGGGTCGGCGACGTGGCCCTCGAAACACGGTCGTGGCGACCCGACTGGCCGTGCCCGGTGGCGCAGGTCTGGTCGGTGTTCTCCCGCGGCGCCACGGACCCCACCTACCGTGTCCACCAGGGTCGGCACTGGCGGGCGATGCGCACCCCGGCCGGCCCGGCAACGCTGGCCGTGACACCGCTGGACGACTCCGGCGTGATCGAGGCCCAGGCGTGGGGTGCTGGCTCGGCGTGGGCCCTCGACCAACTGCCGCGCCTGCTGGGCGCCGGCGATGACCCCACCGGGTTTCGACCGAAGCACCCGTTGGTGACTGGGCTGTGGCGTCGACACCGGCACTGGCGCCTCGGCCGCACCGCGTCCATCATGGATGCCCTGATCCCGGCCGTGATCGAGCAGCGGGTGACCGGGCAGGAGGCCACACTCGGGATCCGGGGCCTGCTCGGCGCCTACGGCGAGCCGGCGCCCGGCGCCGGGGAAGCGCTGGGACTGCGGTTGTTCCCGCCGGCCGCCACGTTGGTGACCATCCCGTCGTGGCGCTGGCTGCAGCTGCAGATCGACCCGGCCCGCTCACGGACGCTGGTCTCGGCGGCCCGGGTGGCAGAAAGCCTCGAGCGCGCGCTGCCCGGCGATCCGGCGAGGGCCGATGAGCGGCTTCGCTCGCTGCCTGGGATCGGGGTGTGGACGAGCGCCGAGGTGCGCGCCCGGGCTCTGGGGGATGCCGACGCGATCAGCTTCGGCGACTACAACCTGGCCCGCGATGTCGGGTGGGCGCTCACCGGCACCCCCCTGGACGATGCCGGGCTGGCGGAACTGCTCGAGCCCTACCGTCCGCATCGGCTGCGAGTGCAGCGCCTGATCGGGCTGGCCGGTCTCAGGGCGCCACGCCACGGACCCCGCCTGGCCCCCCGCACCCACCTGCCCGGGGGCACTCGCGGGCCTTGAGTCAATCACCGGACCACACCCCGGGCTTCGGCCTAGGGTGGGACGTGCCCGACCCAACCCACGAGGAGTGCGATGACCAGCGCCTGGATCGACCTGCCCTCACACCGCCGCTGGCTGGCGGGTCACTTCGAACAACTCCTGGCTTTCGGGCGGCGCACTCCCTTCCCCGGCGGCGGCGCCGCCTGGCTGGACGACACGGGCGCGCCCTGGTTGGAGCAGGGTGTTCACACCTGGATCACCTGCCGAACCGCCCATGTCTACTCGCTGGGTGCCCTCTTGGGCATCCCCGGATCCCGTCCGATCGCCCAGGCCGCGCTGGACGGGCTGACCGGCACGTTGCGCGATGCCACGTCCGGGGGCTGGTTCACCCAGCGCAACGCCGACGGCTCCACCCCGGACGAAAAAGCGGCCTACTCCCATGCCTTCGTCATGCTGGCGGCCTCGTCGGCGACGGTCGCCGGGCTGAGCGGCGCCGCGAGCCTGCTCACCGAGGCAACCGGGATCTTCCGGCAGCGGTACTGGGACGAGGACGCCGGACGCGTGGTCGACACCTGGGACCGGACCTTCACGTCTCTGGACCCGTACCGGGGACTGAACGCCAACATGCACACCGTGGAGGCGTTCCTGGCCGTCGCCGACGTCACCGGTGAGCGGGTCTGGCTGGAGCGAGCCGGACGGATCGCGGCCTTCGCCGTCGAAGCCGCCGCGGCCAACCAGTGGCGGCTGCCCGAGCACTACGACGCGACCTGGCGGGTGGACCTCGAACTCAACGCCGACCGGCCCGACGACCCGTTCAAGCCGTACGGCGCCACGATCGGGCACGGGTTGGAATGGGCACGGCTGCTGTTGCACCTGGAGGCCGCCGGCGCGACCGGTGTCGATTGGCTGTCGGCGGCGGTCGCCCTGTTCGACCGCGCAGTCGCGGACGGCTGGTCGGCGGACGGGGCTGAAGGTTTCGTCTACACCACCGACTGGTCGGGACGGCCCGTGGTGCGCGATCGGATGCACTGGGTGGTGGCCGAGGCCATCGGAGCCTCAGCCGCGCTGTTCCAGCGCACCGGGGAAACCCGGTTCGCCGAGCGCTACGCGCAGTCGTGGGACTACGCCCACCGCTACGTGATCGATCACGAGCACGGTTCCTGGCACCACCAACTGGACGCCACGAATCGTCCCAGCGGGACAGTCTGGCCGGGCAAAGCCGACCTGTACCACGCCGCGCAGGCCACGCTCATCCCGCTGCTGCCGCTGGCCCCCACCCTGGCCACCAGCCTGGCGAAAGGCCTAGTCAGCAGAGGCTGAGGTCACCTAGATTGGGCTGATGGCGCAGGAACAGACCGCTGGCGAAACCGCCTGGCTGCGTCCGGTAGCGCTGTTTCTGAGCGGGCAGTCGATCTCCCTGTTCGGGTCGATGCTGGTCCAGTACGCCGTGATGTGGTACCTCACACTGACGACCAAGGACGGCGGGGTGCTGGCCCTGTCGACGGTGTTCGGCTTCGGACCGCAGGCCGTGATCTCGATCTTCGGTGGCGTCTGGGCCGACCGCCACAACCGCAAGTGGCTGATCATGGGCGCGGATGCGGCGATCGCGCTGGCCACGCTGGCGCTGGCGTTGCTGA
This sequence comes from Propionicimonas sp., assembly GCA_049688555.1. Classification (GTDB taxonomy): domain Bacteria; phylum Actinomycetota; class Actinomycetes; order Propionibacteriales; family Propionibacteriaceae; genus Propionicimonas. Next base: position 2,015 of record JBAVKY010000284.1, on the reverse strand, counting down.
TGATGGGCGGCAACTCCGAGTTGTGGCTCATTTTCGCCGCGCTGGCCGTCCGCTCGACGGGAGCCGGCATCCAGACACCTGCGGTCGCCGCCCTGATTCCCCAACTCGTGCCCGAGCAGCAGTTGCTGCGGATCAACGGCCTCAACCAGTCCATCCAGGCCGGCATGATGCTCCTCGCCCCTGCGGTGGCGGCCGTGCTTTATGCCACCTTGCCCATTCAGATGATCTTTTTCGTCGACGTCGGCACCGCATTGATCGGCATCGGCCTGCTCGCCCTGATCCCGGTTGCCATGGTGCCCCGACCCGACGGGGCACCGAGCTACTTCACCGACCTCGTCGAGGGCATCCGTTACGCCCACGGGCATCACCTGGTTCGCTGGCTGCTCGGCCTGAACGCCGTGGTCATGGTGCTGGTCGGCGCGCCCTCCTTCCTCACGCCACTCATGGTCGCCCGCTCCTTCGGCGACGAGGTTTGGAAGCTCACCGGCCTGGAGCTGTCCTTTTCGATCGGCATGCTGATCGCCGGCGCCACGATCGGCTGGTGGGGCGACAAGCTGAACCGGCTGGCCCTGATCCTGCTGGCATCGATGGCGTTCGGGATCCTCGGAATCGGCATGGGGCTGTCCACCAACCTGTGGGTGCTCTACCTGTTCATGTTCGGCATCGGGGTCGCCGTCCCGGCGTTCTCGACCCCGATGATGACCGTGCTGCAGGAGTCGGTGGAGCCCGAAACCCAGGGACGGGTGTTCGGCTTCTTCGGGATCGTGGGCTCGGTGTCCATGCCGCTCGGCATGGCCGTGTTCGGCCCGCTGGCCAACGTGTATTCGGTCGAGCTAGTGCTCATCGGGACCGGTATCGCGAACCTGGTCGCCGTCGCTCTCGCGCTGCTCCCGGCCACGGGACGCCGGGCGCTGCACGCCCGCTGACGTCCCGGCGTGGCGAGTCGGTCAAGTCGGCTGGTCACCGGCCGCGCAGCCGCAGGACTCCCGCACGATCAGCGTGGTCGGATAGGTTCGGTCCGCCGCAGGGGCGCCGAGCAACTCATCGATGGCGTCGCGTGCCATGTCCGCGAAGGGCACGCACACCGTGGTGAGCGGCGGAACGGTGAATTCCGAAGTCGGCGAGCCATCGAAGGCCGCGACAGCCAGGTCGGAAGGCACACGCCTCCCCAGCCGAAACAGGCCGGCCAACAACCCGACGGCCTGCTGGTCCGAAGCCACGAACACGGCGGTGACAGGCGACTCGTCCGTCACCAACGGCTCCGCCGCAGCCCTTCCACCTCCGGACGACCAGGGCACCCGAACGACCGGCCCCGGCGTCAGCCCTGAGACTTCCAGAGCGTCTCGCCAGGCTCGCTCCCGGACATCAAGCTGCTCGGCGCCGGTAACCAGCGCGACCCGCTGGTGACCGTGTACCTCAACCAGGTGCCGTACGGCCAGCTGCGCACCGCCGTAGAAGTCGGGCCACAGCGCAGGAATGACGTCGAGCGGTGATGCGAGGCTTAGTTTGACCATCGGAACCCGAACCCACGAGGCGTGAGCCAACAGGCTGGGGGGCGGAAGCGTTGCGGTGATGATGCCGTCGACCTGGTGCCCCGCCAGTGAATCCACCATGTCGAGAAGATCCTCGGACGTACTCTGCGCCAACACCAGACGCAGCCCCCGACTCGAGGCTTCCTTCTCCACCGCCTTGGCGAGCCCGGCGAAGTACGGGTTTTCCACGTCGGGCACGATCAGCCCCAACAGGTGCGATCGGCCGGTGATCAGTGCCCGCGCAGCCGAGTTCGGGCGGTAGCCGAGCTTCGCGATCGCGTCCAGAACCCGGGCACGGGTGGCAGGCGCAACAGGACGCGGTCCGTCGTTCACGACGTAACTGACCACCGCCGAGCTCACTCCCGCGAGCCGCGCGACGTCGTTCCGTGTGGCGTCACGAACCGGCCGATCGCGTTGTTTCGGCATGAACCGCCCCCCAAGAGTCAGGAGAATCCTATGCCACCCCTTCTCAGGATCCGTTTT
>JBAVKY010000283.1:0-5950 GCA_049688555.1 Propionicimonas sp. | reverse complement strand
GTGCTGGTGAGGGTGCCCAGCGCACTCTCGATCTCACCGGCCTTTTGACTCAGCTGCGAACTGAGCGTCCGCACCTGCTGGATGTCAAGTCCCCAAACTGCCATATCTTTCTCCTTCTTCAATCGGTTCGTGAGTTTTCATTTCACGAATGTGCCCTTTGCCTGGCACAAATCTAGGGGCGCTTCGCACAGACGGTCGATGGGGCGGGATCCCCATCACATTCCCTCCGCCGCGATCTGCACCTTGCGGGCTCGTCCCGCCCGGATCAGGAATCCGCGTCCAGCAGGGAAATCCGCGCGGCGGAGCCGGCCGAGCGGCGTGCTGAGCAGGGTGTCCCCGTCCATGTCTCCAGGCGCCAGCAGCAGACCAGTGCGGCCGGCTTTGAAGGGCTGGGCCAACGTCCAGGCCTGGCCCCAGGTGGACGTTTCGGCTTCGCCGACCACGAAGCACCCCTGGCGCAAGGCCGCCTTGACCAGCCGATCGATCGAGTGCTCGGCTTCGCCGCCGCTGAAATCGGTCAGGTGCTCGATCAGGATCGCCAGCGGCCTCAAACGATTCGCCTCCAGGTCATCGGCCAAGCGTCCAGCAAGGACCGCGACCGCACTGGCTCCCTCAGCCTGATCCGCCCACTGGGTGCGCTGGCTCAGCGGTGAGCGTCGAGCGGTCAGCAGCACTTGGCGCATCGCTGGGGCGGCTGCGGCCAGGGCCGCCGAGATGGTGGACAAAGCCGTGGTCCGGCCACTGCCCGGGGGGCCAGCCAGAAGCAGTGCGCCGTGCGCCGGCAGGCCGACCGGGCCCAGGGTGACGTCGTCCAGACCGACCATGATCTCGCCCGACCTCCCCGCTGGCAGGTCGGCGAACCGGACCTGGTCGGGCAGTTTGCCGACCGGGGCCGGACGCGGCGCCCCCGAGCGAAGCATGCTGGCAGTCAGGGCCTGGATCTCCCGCGACTGCACGGCCACGTTCGGGCTCTCGCCCAGGATGGCGAATTGGATCTCGTTGCCCTCCAGGATCCCCCGACCCGCCGGTGAGGTCTGGTCGAGAATGTCCTTCGGGACGCCGAGCAAGAGGTACTCCTCGGCGTCGGCGAGCCGCAGGATGATCCGTCGCTGCACGGTGGCGGCGATCGACGGCGGGATCGAGTTGGGCCGGTCTCCGGTCATGACGACGTGGACGCCCAACTGCCGGCCATCGGCAGCGATCTGCGAGAAGGCGTTGAACCAACCGGACGCCTCCGCGGTTCCGAACTCATACTTCTCCCGGAATGCCCCGATGCCATCCACCAACAACAGGTAACGGGGTTCGCCGTTGGCCCCAGCCAGCCTCCGGTACTCGCTGACGGAGTCGGCCCGCACCGCCGCGAACCGGGTGGCACGCTCATCCACCACGCCCTTCAGCATGCGGAGCAGGCGGATCACCCGCTCCTCATCGTCCCCGTCGACGATGGCACCCACATGCGGCAGATCCGCCAGCATCGTCAGCCCTCGCGAGCCGAAGTCGAGCCCGTAGATGTGCACTGGGCCCCCACGAGCGGTGAACGCCGCGGCCACGGCGATCGTGCGCAGAGCCGTCGACTTCCCCGCGCCGCCGGTGCCGAAGATGGCCATGTTGCCGTCTCGGTCGGGCTCGTAGAACGCGGTGGGCTGCGACTGGCTCTCTGGCAGATCCAGCACGCCCAGGAGCAGCCGCGCATCGGTGCGCGGGTTCGGCAGCTTCTGGAAGCTGTAGACACGGGCGAGTTCCGGCAGCCACGGTCTGCGGGGCTCGGGCACTGCGGCGGCGGCGGAAGCTCGACAGACCGTCGCCACCACCCGAGCGATGTCATTGGGTCCTGGATCAGGAACCTCGACCGCGTCCGTCTCCGGCACATCCCAGGCCGTGCCGCCGCTGAAGCTCAGTTCGGCGACATCGATCCGCGGTCGCGGCGGTTCGTTCGTCGTCCACCCCCCGGCGTAGCCGGTCTGGAACGTCTGGGTCCGGCCCGGCCCGGTCTTGACGGCGCCCCGGCCCGGTGTCGAGGGGTCGAAGTGCGCCGCCATCGGGTCGCCGAGGATATCGATCGAATCATCGGTGTCAGCCATCCGAAGGGCCACGCGGAGGTTGGTGTTGGCCCGCAGATTCTCTTTGATCACCCCTGCGGGGCGCTGGGTGGCCAGCACGAGGTGCAGGCCCAGGGACCGACCTCGCTGAGCCACGTCGACGACTCCATCGACGAACTCGGGCACCTCGTGAACCAGAGCGGCGAACTCGTCGACGATGATCACCAGGCTGGGCGGGCAGTCGGGATCTCCGGTCTTCTCCAGCGAGACCAGGTCCTTGGCCTTCTTGCGCTGCAGCAGATGCTCCCGGTAGCGCAATTCGGCGCGCAGTGAGGTGAGCGCCCGGCGAACCAGGTGCGGCGACAGGTCGGTCACCAGACCCACGGTGTGCGGGAGCTTGACGCAGTCGGCGAACGCCGCCCCGCCCTTGTAGTCGACGAAAAGGAAGGTGAGGCGGTCGGGGCTGTTGGCAGCGGCCATCCCCAGCACCCACGACTGGAGAAACTCCGACTTGCCGGCACCCGTCGTGCCGCCGACCAGGGCGTGCGGCCCCTGACGGCGAAGGTCCAGGTAAAGGGGAGCGCTGCCGGCGTGGCCCACCAGGGCCCGCAGGTTCCCCTCGATCCGCCGCCGGACTGGGGTGGATCCGTCCCGCGGCGTGAGCGAGTTGTTCTCGCGCCACCGGTCGATCACGGCTTCGGCCGAGTCGAGGATGGCCTCACCGGCAAGCTGGGCGTAGGACACCTGGTCGGGCAGGTCCGAATCGTCGACTTCAGGGGAACCCACATCGGACACCGGCGCCAGCATTCTGGCCAGCGACTCAGCGAGGTTCGCCTCGAGTGCCTCGACCGCGACCGGGTGAACCTGTGCGCCGAGGCGGACCATTCCTGCCAGCCCGCCCGCGTCGCTCTGGTCGACCGCCACGAAGGAGCGGCAGGCCGCGGGCAGTTGGTCGACGCCCGGGGCACACCACAGCACGTGGACGCCGGCGTCCGGCCCACGCTCGGTCAAACGGGTCACCCGTCCCCGATCCAGCGGGGCGTCGTTCTCGACCACCAGGACGACGCTGGGCTGCCGCGACTCCGGGTGATCGTCGGAGTTCTCTTCGGGACGGACCGCGCCGCGCAGCCGCGGCGCCTTTCCAGCCAACCTGGAGTCGATCAGCCCTTCGATCTGGGCGATCAACCCGGCGGCGGCGGTCGGTCCGTCGGCAAGGTGGTCGCCGGAGAGCGGGCTGTGTGCCGAGGAGGTGTGCGGCGTCCACTTCAGCCACTCCCAATCAGCCCTCGACACCGGAGAAACCACGGCGCACAGCGCCACCTCCGCCGGCGAGTGCAGCGCCAGCAGCTGCATCACCAGACCCCGAGCGACCCCGGCGGCAACGCCCCTCGGGCCGGCCACACCGAGGGCGCCGTCACGGTTCAGGTCCGCGACGATCGGAACGTCGTCGATGAGGCTGAACTCCGCCTGAAGCAGCTCCAACTGCTCCCAGAACTCGGGCGCCGTTTCGTTGCTCTGGGGGAGGACCACCACGTTGCGACTGGGGGCACGCCCCGCGCCCAGCCGCACCGTGAGATAGCCGGAATGCTCGGGCCGCCTCGTCCAGAGCAGCGCGGTCAGTTCACGGATAGCCAGCTGCGAGTCGCGTAGCGACGGCGCCTCGGTGTGCCTCGCCCGACGTTCGGTGTCCCGTTCCCGCTCCAGCTTCTCCTGCAGCCGCAGCATCGCCTCCTCGAACCGCTTCTGCTGCCCTTTGAGGACTCTGCGGGAGACGATCGCATGATCCACCCAGGACGCCACCAACAGCAGCGGCGTCATCAGCATCATGACCACCGCCATCGCCTGCGGTTGAAGGACGTACATGACCGCGCCCAGCATCAGCGGCGCGGCCATCGCGACGAACGGGAAGCGTTGCGGCTGGGGTGCCGCCGGCGGCTTGGGGGCCGGGAACTCACGACCCGGGTAGAGCGGGATCACCCGGGGTGACCGGACGTGGGCGACCACCGCGCCGGTGGCGCGTTCCGCGCCAGCGACCCGCGTGACACACACTGATGTCTCGCCGAGCACGACCACGTCCGAACTGGTCAGCGTGGCCCTGGCGACCAGATCGCCCGACATGATCACACCATTGGCGGAGTTCAGGTCGATGATCTCGACGACCTCCGCGACGTTGATCCTCGCATGTCGTTTCGACACGAGCGGGTCGGTCAGTCGGACGTCCACCCCCCGATCGCGGCCCACCACACTCGCGCCGGCCCGCAGCACGAACTCCCTCCCCGCGTCCGCGCCGGAAAGGACTCGGAGCACGGCTGCCGCCTGGTGGCTCTCGGAGGTGGCGCCGGGCAACGCCTCGACCAGTTCGATGTTCGATCCGGACCGGATCCCCGAGTCGAGGATGTCGGAACCACCGGCCAACAGCCTGTCACCGGAGGCTTCGGACACGCGCAGGGTCAGCCGCCTCGGGGGGAGGGCCGGGGCCACTGGATCAGCAGCTGCGATGTGATGGGCGACATCGGCCACCGAGGCGGTGGCGTCGGCGGTGACGATGAGGTCGACTTCGCCGGCAGGACGACGCAAGGTGACTTTGAGCCGCATCAGGAGTCCTTCGGCGAGTTCAAGAGGGTGAGATCGGCCCGGGTGACCAAGCGCGCGGCGATGGCGTACTCGACCAGTCGAGCCCGCCGATTCATGGCGTGGTCGCCTGGGCCGCCGCGCAACCCTTTGACCCCCGCCCGGTCGAGCTTGTCGCAGACGTTGTCCAGTTTGCGGTTGAAGCGGGTGAGCGACCAGCCCAGCCGTTCGGCCGCTCGGGCGTTGGTGGGTACGTCGGTCATCCCACTCCCCTCCCGCTGCAGGATCGGCTCTGCCAGGCTGACCATCAGGAGCTTCTGCGACGGCGTGAAGTCGGTGATGCCGATCGTGGTTTGGCCACTGGGCAGACTCAAGCCGACCTCGCCGAAGACTGGCTCGCTCAGGTGGATGCTGAGCTCGTACGTCGTGGGGCCGGCGCTGAAGACCACAGTGGTCTGCTCGAACACCAGCGGCAGCCGGGCTCCGGGCGCCAGCCAGGAGTGCATCCTCCCCGCCCCGTCCGTCACCGTCACGGCGAGGCGGGCGCCCACGTTGGACAGCAGCCACAGGTCGTTGACGCGACTGATCTCGAGCAGTCGACGGTGCAGGAACGGATTCGAGTCGACGTCGAGCTCCGCCTCCCGGCCGATCCCGAACGCGCGGCCACTGGGCACCTCGTACCACTCACCGCAGTACTCCACCGAAACTGTGGCGCCATCCTGAGGTCGGTCGGACGGACGCACCGACTGGTCTGTCATGGCGTACACCCCACGACCGGCTCCTCAGCGGAGTGCCCGTTGGCGCGCCGAAGCGCCACTTCGATGCACGTCCGCCCCGCAGCGGCCGCCCCAAGCGTCACCGTCGTCGCCTTCACCTGCTCGCGGGCGTGCTTCACCCCCGGTTCGACCGGCCGCCACAGGTAACTGTCGCCGGCCTGCGGGGCGGGGTTGCTCCAGACGAACGTCGCCTCGCCGTTGTGCACACTGCCCTTCAGGCCCGCCACCTGAGGCACCATCGATAGCTGCGGAGCCGGGTCGATGGGCTCGCTGGACGCACTCGGCGCTGGACGAGCGCCGGCCGTCGGCTGGCCCGACATCAGCGCGATCACCACGCCGATGGCGACCAGCACGGTCATGACCGAGGTCCCCGCGAGAGCCATGGTGCGCGACGCGGACCGTTTCGGCGCGGGCCCGGAGTCGTCGGCCAGGTCGGGTATCTCAGGCGCAGGCAGCGGCGCACGCAGCGGCGCACGCAGCTGCGTCTCGTCGAGCGCCGGGGGAGCGGGGACGAGCAGCGGCGCTGGCCGATAAGCCCGCTGCGTGAAACCGCCCTCCGTAGGG
>JBAVKY010000282.1:0-1904 GCA_049688555.1 Propionicimonas sp. | reverse complement strand
GTTCATGACCGACCCTGGCCGCGTCCACGACGTCGGCCAGACGCGCTCGGGCGTCGCTCACAGTCATGTCACTCATGACACCCAGCATACTCGCTGAAACCGCGCAAACGTACATTTAGGCAACAAGGAGTCGACCAAGCGAAACATCCTGCATTCGGCAGAGTCGGGGCGATCACGTGCTCCCCCCGAATGCTCACGTCGCGTTGGAGCGGGAAGCGAAGGGGGATGTGCGTCAATGCCCAGTGACTTCGAGGGGGGCGTGCTGTGGGCTCGCCTCGTGGTGGCCGACGCTCCGGTCGTGGATGTCGAGGTAGTGCTCGCGGGTCCGTGCCTTGATCGGGCGTCCTTTCGAACGAAGGTGACCCAGCGCCGTGTAGCGCGTAGGCGTCCTGCCAGCCGAGCCTGGCGTCCTCCGCGATTCGTCGTCGGTCAGGTCCATCAGCTTCCTGGTGATGGCATTCGCCATGGCGTCGATCGCTCGGCTCGCCAACGTCCCAGAGTCGCGCATCGCCAGCCACGGCACCCGTCGCCAACCTGTGGAGGCACGGATCGCAGCCTGACCACCGCTGACGCGTGAGGCGTCAACCAACCCCAAGAGCTGGGTCGCGGTGAGCCCTCTGCAGCAGCCATCCGTGCGCCAACCAACTGCGGAACTCGGGCCGACCACCAAAACGCTCTGGCAAGCACCAACGCCGATCAGACCAGCTCACATGCCCACCAACCGCGGACTCGGGCGCTAAGGGGATGAGAGACCCTTGGCTGCCTGCGCGCCGAGCCAGTGGCTCTCTTCCGCCGTGTAGGAGGTGTGCGGGCCAACACCTGCCCCCCGTCCGGTCGCACAGACTACGTCGTGGTCGTGGCACATGGAGTAGACCTTGCCGAACAGGTCGACGGGAAAGTCGCCGAAGTCCTTGTCGAGGCTGGCCGCAGCTAGCGTCCAAATGCCGAACGAATCTCCGAGCTTCCCCGTAGCAGGGGTGTCGATCGTCTGGAAAAGGTTCAGATCCCACCCGAACTTGGCCGGGTCCGCAACGGCGATGACTCGTTCGACATCGCCGATGACGGGGGAGCCTGACTTCTCGAGTTCGCGGAGTGCCAAGTGGATCACCAAGGCGCCCTGGGAGTATCCGGCCAGTATGAAGCGCGGCCTTCCGCCACAGAAGCCGCCACGGTTATGGAGCCACTTCAACTTGTTTTGAAGTCGGTCCACGCCTTGGTAGATGCTTTCGAAGTAGCTCGGATGGGTGAGGTTTATCGGGTTATGCACTGTTCCCAAAGCTCGGTATTGGAGTACGAGCGGCACGATCTTCGCGTCTGGATGCTGGGCAACGTATTCCTTCCGGAATCCTCCATAGACGCCAAGAGTCACTTGGCCGAAGTCCAGCAGTGGATTGCTGGAGTAGACCGGAGGATCACCCTGCGGGGGTTCGCCCGAGCCGCGCACGCCAATGAAGAGCATGTCCACGCACTCTGTGGGGGCTTGCGTATCGGTCGCGGTATCGAATGCCGGCCTCTCCTGAACTGGCATGCCCACCCACGGAACAAAGCTGACGCCCACACCCTCAATGCTGACACCCGTCCCATACGGGGCTGGGCCCGAGGTGTCGCCCCAGTCAACATCGATTGCATCCACGTAGGTGTTACTCGAGACACCGATCAGGCTGTCGCGGACTCGCCCGCGAACCCGCGCAAATGCGCCGTCAGCTACCCACAGGGCAGTTTGCGCATATCGAAGGTCCACACCAGCTAACTGCGCCTCACCACCCGCCCTTGCCGAGATGCCGCCCCAGTCGCCGGGTTGGGGTGTCGTGGCGGAGCCGTCATTGTTGGTGTCGCCCCCCACTGAGTCGTCTTTGAGCGAAGTGAAGGTGACGGGAGACTCGGCGGTGCCTTGCGTAACCAAA
>JBAVKY010000281.1:0-1529 GCA_049688555.1 Propionicimonas sp. | reverse complement strand
AGCAGGACTCTAATCGGTCAATTAGCAGGGTCCGAATCGGACAGATCGCATGAACGCACATCAAGCAGAACCGGCCGGACACGCACCGGGCCACCCGCGCTGCGTGCGGATGTTCCCGAGGGTGGCTCAGGAGGCTTCTGAGAGGCGTCGCACGACGTACTGGTTGAGGCTGAGGTGCTCTTCGGCGGCCTGGATCGCGAGTCGGCGGTGCAGGCTTTCACCGACTCGAAGGTTGAACTTGCCCGAGAAGCTCCGCTGCGCCAGCGGTTCGGGGACGGCTTCGCCCTCCGCCGTGAGATCCGCCACGGTGTCGGCGACCAGGTCAACCAGCCCCTGCAGGGCGGCCGCTTGGGAGTCGGCTAGCCACGACAGCGAGGGCAACTTCGCGCAGGTTCGAACGACGCTCTCCGACCCTCAGCAGACCGACATTCCGAGGTCGACTGACAACTCGGCGCCGGTGATCAGCTTGGCTTCGTCGCTGCACAGGAACAGGCACGCGTTGGCGATCTCGATCGGATCTCCGTAGCAGAGCACCGGCATCGCCATGCAGGATGTTCGTTTGGAGCGGAGTGGGGGTGCGCCCTTGGCGTGGAGAGTATCCCGCCGGGGACGTGCTGCTCTGGCGGTTCGCCCTGGTGGCTGTGTCAGCCGGCTGGGATCAGACGGAGGCCGCTGAACGTCTATTGAGCCTCGCGAGCGAGCCACCTTTGCCTCAAGGCCAGAACCACACCCAGGACGATCCCGTAGATCAGGTGCATGGATGTGGACAGCACGTACCACTGGAGCACGTCCGGAGTGCTCATCGTCACCAGGAGCGGGGCCGACACGAGGATGGGCTGGCTGACGATTTCGATGTAGAGGACGCCGAGCAAGGCTCCCTTCACCACCGAACCCAGCCGCAAGCGTTTGACCCGGGCGACGGCCACCCCGAACAAGGCGCCAAGCACCAGCCCCAAGCCGAAGTGCACGAGCGCGCCGAGACCGGCGCCGCCAGACACCGCGACACCGATCCGGAGGAAGAACTGCTCAGCGACGTCGCCAATGAAGGAGTAGACCAGACCGGGCGGCATCCCCACGGCGGCGAAGAACACCACGATGACGAGATCCATCACGGCAGTGCCCAGCAGGCCGGCAGCCCCTCCCCACCCGATCGCTCCAGCAAGGGTGCCGCGGTTCATCTCCCCACCGTCGTTCCCGCGCCCTCGGGCCGCAGGAGAATGCGCGAATCTCAGATACTTCTTCGACCCGGACACATGCCCACGACCCTTGACGTGGCCTACCCCTGCACCGGCCGGTGGCTGATTCAGAACAGCCCCGCCAACCGTGTCCCGAGCCACGGCACCACCCGGTACGCCTCGTCCTTCGCGATCGACTTCGTCCCGGTGGACGCATCCGGTCGCACCGCTCCTTCCTGGCAGCGTTGGATCTCGTGCAGGATGTCGGCGAACCGTTCTTGGTCGGATCGGGTCATACGGCCACCGAGTCCGCTAGAGCGCTGGCTGAAACCTCGCCACGCAACAGTGGTGCGG
>JBAVKY010000280.1:0-2723 GCA_049688555.1 Propionicimonas sp. | reverse complement strand
TCACCGAACACCCCTATCAGGTACTGATCGCTCCGGGAGTGTCGACCCTGCTGCCGCAGTTCCTCCACGATGTCGATCGGGTGGCCATCATTCATCCGCCGGGCCTGGCGAAGTTGCTGCCGATCGTCACCCTCGGCCTCGGCAAGCCGGTGACCGCCATCTGCGTCCCCGAGGCAGAGGAGGCGAAGACGGGAGCGGTGCTGCAGCACTGCTGGGAGCGCCTCGCTGAGGACGGCTTCACCCGCTCCGATGCGGTGATCGGTTTCGGCGGGGGAGCCACCACCGACCTGGCCGGCTTCGTGGCGGCCACCTGGCTGCGCGGTGTGCGCTACATCGCGATGCCCACGACGGTCCTGGCCATGGTGGACGCGGCGGTCGGTGGCAAGACCGGGATCAACTTGCCTGCCGGCAAGAACCTCGTCGGTTCCTTCTACGAACCCTTCACCGTGCTCGGTGACCTGGAGTTCCTGGACTCCCTGCCCCCCACAGAACTGAGCTCCGGCTTCGCTGAGGTCCTCAAGTGCGGCTTCATCGCCGACCCGCTGATCTTGAGCGCGTTCGAGGAGGATCCAGCAGAAGCGCTGAGGCTGTCAGAACGACAAGCCCGGTTGATCCGGCGGGCGGTGGCGGTCAAGTCCGCGGTGGTCTCTGCCGACCTGCGCGAACGGACGTCCGAGGGAAGGGACATCGGACGCGAGGCGCTCAACTACGGTCACACCCTCGGCCACGCGATCGAACACGCGGAACATTTCACGTGGCGGCATGGGCAGGCCATCAGCGTGGGCATGGTTTACGCGGCCGAGCTATCGCGCCGGTTGGGCTATATCGACACCTCGCTGGTGCAGCGACACCGCGACCTACTCGCGCTCGCGGGACTGCCGATCAGCTACGACGGCGACTGGCCCGCGCTGCGCCATGCCATCAGCTTGGACAAGAAGACCCGCGGCAACACAACGCGATTCGTGGTGCTCGAAGGCCTTGGCCAACCTGCCATCGTGGCCGGCGCTGACGAGGCCCTGCTGGCGGCAAGCTACGCCGACATCTCGCGGTAGGGGCTGGCTCCCCTCCTGAGTTGGGGGAGGTGGCTCCGACCCCACTACACTAAGCGGCTGCGAGTGGTCGACGAAGCGAAGGAAGACGCGTGGTTTCCACCAATGATCTGAAGAACGGCATGGTGCTCGATCTGGACGGCCAGCTTTGGTCCGTCATCTGGTTCCAGCACCACAAGCCCGGCAAGGGCAACACGGTGGTGCGCACCAAACTCAAGCACATCCTGACTGGCAAGGTCGTCGACCGGACGTTCAACTCCGACGTCAAAGTGGATACCGCCCAAGTCGACCGCCGCGAGATGCAGTACCTGTACCACGACGGCGAGGCCTACGTGTTCATGGACACCGCCACGTACGACCAGCTGACGCTCAGCGAAGAGGTGGTCGGGGACGCCAAGAACTACCTGCTGGAGAACCAGAACGCTACCGTCGCCCTGCACGAGGGCAACCCGCTGTACATCGACCTGCCAGCCTCGGTCGAGCTCGAGGTCACCTACACCGAACCCGGGCTGCAGGGTGACCGGAGCACCGGTGGCACCAAGCCTGCGACGGTGGAGACCGGGCTGCAGATCAACGTGCCGCTCTTCATCACCACGGGCGAGCGTGTCAAGGTCGACACTCGAGACGGCAGCTACCTGGGTCGGGTCTGAATGGTCCAGCCTGCGGCGCGGCGTGGTTCGACCCGCACCAAGGCGCGCAAGCGGGCGCTCGACATCCTGTTCGAAGCGGACCTCAGGGAGACCTCGGTGTTGGGTGCACTGGAGAGCCACACTGAGCAGTCCGAGCCGCCCGTCCGTCCGTTCACTGCGGAGTTGGTGAAGGGGGTTGAGCGCAATCGCAGCCAGATCGACCAGTACATCGCCGAGAGCCTCTCACCTGGCTGGACTCTTGAGCGCATGCCGAGGGTCGATCGCAACCTGGCGCGCCTGGCGATCTACGAGATCGTGTACACCGACCTTGCTGACGAGATCGCCCTGGCGGAGTGCGTCGGACTGAGTGAGGAACTCTCCACCGATTCCTCGCCTCAATTCCTCAACGGACTGCTGTCTGCGCTCCTCGCGCGTAAGGCCGCGGGCACTCTCTAGGGCCCCCGGCGTCGAGCTTCGTAGGCGCGTGGCGTTGGGGAGGAGTGCAGGCCGTTCCGACGGGTTGACCAGTGCGCCGCCGCCAGCTACTTCGGCCGTGCCTCAAGGGCGGCGGCGAGGATCTCCGCGGCATCGAATGGCGTGGGTCGGCCCGCACGTGGCTGGTCCTGTCCAACCCTCGATCTCCTCGTTGGCGAGGCGGTGCCGCCACGTGATGAGCGTCGGTCGCGACTGCTGTCAATGGCCAACCGCGCAGCGGGCGGGCGGTTGACCCGGCACCCGGCCGCAACAAACACGGTCCTTGGCCCGCCAGTGTCAGGACTTCGGAATCATCTCCAATGCACGCCCTCTCCCGGACCCAGGGCCACCCCAAGACCAACCCGGATCGAACCCGGACGCGAGTCCCCAGCCCCTCGTGCTCGGCTGGCGAGCTCCCGCTCCATGACACCAGCAGTGGTTGGGGGAGTGGGTGCCGCCGCGGCTTTGCTAAGGTCACTTACGGCTCCGCCGCAGGATCCGCAGCCGATTCGAAGGACGTCCATGCCCAGTAGCCTCTTCGCGCGCCCGCAGACCGACGCATTGTTGGTGC
>JBAVKY010000279.1:0-2175 GCA_049688555.1 Propionicimonas sp. | reverse complement strand
GCTCACCCGCGCCTGAAAACCCCGGGAGAAAGCGAACGCCGCGGGGGGAGAATCCCGCGGCGTTGGCCGAGCCCGAGCCTCGCTCAAACCTGGCGCTGCTCCATCGGGACGTAGTCGCGCGAGGTCTCGCCGATGTAGACCTGGCGCGGGCGCCCGATCTTGTTGGCAGGATCCGCCTTCTGCTCCCGCCAATGGGCGATCCAACCGGGCAGCCGGCCGAGCGCGAACAGGACGGTGAACATGTTCATGGGGAAGCCCATCGCCTGGTAGATCAGGCCCGTGTAGAAGTCCACGTTCGGGTAGAGCTTGCGTTCCTGGAAGTACGAATCGCTGAGCGCGGCCTCTTCGAGGCGGATGGCGATGTCGAGCAATTCGTCGCCGCCACTGAGGGTCTTCAGGATCTCGTCCGCATGCTTCTTCACGATGGCGGCGCGTGGATCGTAGTTCTTGTAGATCCGGTGGCCGAAGCCCATCAGCTTGGTGGTGTCCTTCTTGTCCTTGACCTTGTTCACGTAGCCCTTGACGTCCCCGCCCTCATCGCGAATCTGGGCGAGCATCTCGAGAACGGCCTGGTTCGCGCCGCCGTGGAGCGGTCCCGACAGGGCGCTGACCCCAGCCGCGATGGAGACGTAGATGTTGGCGCCCGAAGAACCCACCAGTCGGACGGTGGACGTCGAGCAGTTCTGTTCGTGGTCGGCGTGCAGGATCAGCAGCACGTCCAAGGCGCGGGTGATCGCGTCGTCGAACGGGTACGGGGTGGTGGGGAGCCCGAACGACATCCGCAGGAAGTTCTCGATGTAGCTCTCGGCCTCGTTCGGGTACAGGAACGGCTGCCCCACCGAGGTCTTGTAGCCGTAGGCGGCCAGGGTGGGTACCTGGCCCAACAATCGGTAGGTGGCATCGTCCAGGTCGCTGGTCTGGACCCCGAGTCGCGGGGTGGAGAAGGTGGACAGCGCATTGATGGCGGCGGCCAGCACGGGCATCGGGTGAGAACGCCGGGGAAAGAAGCGGAACATCTCCTTCAGCCGCTCATCCAGCAGGTGCGAGGTCGAGATGTGGCCGGAGAACTCGGTCAGCTGCGTGGCGGTCGGCAACTCGCCATTGAGGACGAGGTAGGACACTTCAAGGAAGCTGGACTTTTCGGCCAGCTGCTCGATCGGGTAACCGCGGTAGCGCAGGATGCCGGCGTCTCCGTCGATGTAGGTAATGGCTGACTGGCAGGACGCGGTGCTGCCGAAGCCAACATCCAAAGTGACGTCGCCGGTCGCAGCAAGGAGCTTGCTGACGTCATAGCCGTTGCTGCCCAGCGTCGATTTGACTAGCGGAAGCTCATGTTGGACATCGTCGTGGCCGAAAACCGCGTTCCCCATCCGATCCTCCTGCGAGAGAGATGTCGAGCCTCAAGACGGCCCGTGGGCTCACCCTACCCCGGGCCGCAGAACGGGGGGGAGTTGCGGGCATCTTGTCAATGCCGCACCCCCCAGCCCTCAGCCCGGGGGACGGGAAGGAGGGCAGTAGTTGACACATCAACCACTTGGGGGTATCTTTTAGTTGAGAGTTCAACAACACGAAAGGCCACCCATCATGAGCATCACCACCGTCCAGCCCACCACCCTCGCCGATGTCAACGGCAGCTTCGCCCTCGATCCCAGCCACAGCCGGGTCGGCTTCGTCACCCGCCACGCCATGGTCACCAAGGTCCGCGGCGCCTTCAACGAGGTGTCCGGCACCGCCGTCGTGGACGGCTCCAACCCGAGCACCTCCTCGCTCTCGGTCGAGATCGCCGCGGCCAGCATCGACACCCGCGACGCGGGCCGCGACGGGCACCTGGTCAGCCCCGACTTCCTGGACGCCGCGACCTACCCGACGCTGGCCTTCGCCGCCACTGGCTTCGCGATCACCGAGGTCGACGTGGTCGAGGTGACCGGCGACCTGACGATCAAGGACGTCACCAAGAGCATCACCATCCCCTTCACCTTCGAGGGTGCCGCCGTTGACCCCTTCGGTAACCAGCGGATCGGCTTCGAGGGTTCCACCGCCATCAGCCGCAAGGACTGGGGCCTGACCTGGAATGCCGCCCTGGAGACCGGTGGTGTCCTGGTCAGCGACAAGGTCGTCCTCGAGTTCGAGGTTTCCGCCATTAAGGCCGCCTGACCTAACCACACCACCCTGAAC
>JBAVKY010000278.1:0-7147 GCA_049688555.1 Propionicimonas sp. | reverse complement strand
GTTCGGCACACCGCTGCAGGACTTCCGTGACTGGCGGCGGATCGGCTACGTCCCGCAGCGCAGCGGCATTCTCGTCCAGCAGGCCACCGCCCGCGAAGTCGTCGCGAGCGGAAGGCTGGCCCGCCGCCGTCCCTTCACGCCGGCCAACGCGGCTGACCGAAGGGCGATCGCGGCCGCGCTTGAACGGGTCGGCCTGGCCGATCGAGCCAACCACCCCTTTGTCCGGTTGTCCGGCGGCCAACAGCAGCGCGTCCTGATCGCCCGGGCGCTGGCGACCGGAGCCGAGTTGATGATGTGGGACGAACCGCTCGCCGGAGTCGACCACGCCACCCAGGCGTTACTGGCCGACGTGGCCGCCGCGCTCAAGGCTGACCGGGTGACGATCGTCATGGTGTTGCACGAACTGGGGTGCTTCGAACCGGTCATCGACCGCGCGATCAGCCTCAGCGATGGCCGCGTCATCGGGGACGGGCCGCTGACCAGCTCGCACAGCGATGGCCATGAGATCGCCGAATTGAAGCCAACGAAGCTGCACCACACCGGATTGGAGGCCGTCTGATGGAATGGCTCGCCCTCGGATTCATGCAGCGCGCAATGCTGGCCGCGCTGATCACCGGCCTCACGGCACCCGCCATCGGCACCTACCTCGTGCAGCGCCGCCTCAGCCTGCTTGGCGATGGCCTGGGTCACCTAGCGGTCGCCGGCGTCGGACTGGCCTTCCTCACCAACACGGCCCCGCTTCCGGTCGCCGTCGTGGTCTGCGTGATCGGTTCCATCGGCATCGAACTGCTCCGCGAATCGGGTCGCGCCAGCGGCGACGTCGGGCTCGCGATCCTGTTCTACGGCGGGCTCTCGGGTGGCCTGTTGCTCGCCGGACTCGCCGGGCAGGGCTCAGGAACCCTGTCCAACTACCTGTTCGGCTCGCTGTTGACCGTCACCCCGGCCGACCTGTGGGCGATCGGGGTGCTCGGCGCGATCGTCGCGCTGGTCTGCATCGGCCTGTTGCCCCAGTTGTTCGCCGTCTCCGCGGACGAACCGTTCGCCCGGACCATCGGCCTGCCCGTGCGCTTCCTGAACCTCCTGGTGGTCACGCTGGCGGCGATCACCGTCACGGTTTCGATGCGGACGGTGGGGCTGCTGCTGGTCAGCGCCCTGATGGTGGTGCCGGTGGCGACCGCCAACCACCTCATCACCGGCTTCCAGGCCGGCCTCTTCGCCGCCATGACGCTGGGCGCGGTTGCCGCCGTCAGCGGCACGGTGGGTTCGTACTACCTGGACACCGCGCCGGGCTCGCTGATCGTCGTGGTCGCCATCGGGTTCTTCGTGCTCAGCTGGCCACTCTCGCGGCTGGCCGAGCGGCGGCACCTGAACCTGGTCGACGTCGGATCCGGCGACCCGTTCGCGGCCGAGCACGAGCTCACCGAATCACATCCCCACGTCCACGGCGCGAACTGCGGCCACCGGCCCGTGGTCCATGCCGGCCATCTCGACTACGTCCACGACGGACACCGGCACGCGTCCCACGGTGACCACTATGACGAGCACTAGCTGGCAGCGCCGGGAGCCGGGATCCGGCCCGCAGCGCCACACCAGGCAGCGCAGCGAGATTCGCGGCGTCGTGGCGGCCGTGGACGGGTTCGCGACCAGCCAGGAGATCCACGACCGGCTGCGCCGCGACGGATCCTCGGTGGGGCTGGCCACGGTCTACCGGACTCTCCAGGCCATGGCCGGGGCTGGAGAGCTCGATGTCGTGAGGACGCCGGACGGCCAGACCGCCTACCGGACGTGTTCGCCCGGTCATCACCACCACCTGATCTGCCGCGCCTGCGGGCGGACCGTCGAGGTCACCCTGCCAGGCCTGGAGGAACTGACCCGGAGCATCGCCGAGCAACACGACTTCAGCGAGATCGACCACGAACTGGAGTTCTTCGGGGTCTGCCAAGGGTGCGCGATCGCCACCTGAACCCGCGGGCCGCCCCGCTACGCGGACTGCGGCTGCACCAGCGGAGGAACCAGAGTGCCCCCCGCCGTCGGATCCGCTACCCCGAGCGCCGCGAGGACGATCGCGACCACCTGCTCGCTGGTACCCGCGTGAGTCGTCCAGGGGTCGACGAAGTCGTGCCACCAGTCGAGGCCGGCGTCGATGGTCGCCTCGCCGTAGTAGTCGGCGCTCGCCCCGAACATCGCGGTCGTGAAAGCGCGCGCTGCGTCCTGGCGGATCGCGAAGTCACCGGGATTGGTCACCAGCACCACCCGCCGCAGTTCGTGACCGGGCTCAACCGTGTGATCGAACATCGCCTCGGACAAGGACAGGAACGGCATGACGCCGGGCACCGGGAACCCCGGGTAGGCGTGGGGGCTGTTGCCGATGTCCGCCTTCTTTCGGGGGTCCCACCACATGTAGAACCGCGGCACCAACGCAGGGAACCGGACGAACAACCTGACCAACGGCATCGGGAAACCCTTGGGCGACACCAGCGGCGCAACCAGCACCAAACGGTCGACCTCGGCGCGGGTGGCGGCCGCCCAGGCGGCCAGCACACCTCCGGCCGACAACCCGAGCACCCAGACCGGTTCGGCGAAGCCCGCGGCAACGTCGAGCGCAAGATCGACGTGCGCCACCAACTCCGCGGCAGTGAGTTGGAGGAGTTCGCGGGTGAGTACGTCTGAGTTGCCGTGGTGGGGCATCCGTGGCAGCAACACGCGGTACCCCACGGCGCGCAACGCCTCGGCGACATGAACGAACTGGCTCGGCGCGTTGGTGAACCCATGCCAGATGACCACCGTCGCCACGGCCTTGCCGTTAGGTTCGAACAACTGGCTGCGCGTGATCTCGCTGATCCGCGCGTCATCGGCGGCGCGGAGCTCGGCGAAACGCTCGCGTGCCTGTTCCGGCCCCACCGCCGGAGCAGGCTTGGACGTGGGGGGCGACGGGATGCGCAGGAACCTGCGGAATCCGGTGACGCGCGGCGACGCCGGCGCGAGGGCAGCGGGCATGGGGGACTCCGATCCAGTGGCTGGGCCAGAATCTACCATCGCCGGAACTGGTTCAGCGGGCCGGTCACCCACGCCGGGCCATACGGGCCGCGCGCCGACGCGGGGCGTCTGGCGTCCATCACTGTCGCCAGAGAAGCGGGCTTGCTCGGCACGACCTAGACTCACGTCCGCGTGCCGTGGCGGCACTCCCACCAAGGGGGCGCTGCGGCGCTCCACAATCGAGAGGAATAATCCATGCAGTACGCCCTTACCCACCTCTGGGAACTCATCTGGTTCATGGTCGTGGTCTTCATGTTCATGGCCTACCTGATGGCCCTGTTCTCCATCATCGGCGACCTCTTTCGCGACCGCGAGCTGAACGGCGGCCTCAAGGCCGTCTGGCTGATCGCCCTGGTGCTCGTCCCGTTCATCACCGCCCTCGCCTACCTGATCTTCCGCGGCGCCGGCATGGCTGATCGCGCGGCGGCACAGGTCAGCCAGAACAAGGCCGCCACCGACGACTACATCCGCACCGTGGCGGGCGCCAGCCCTGCCGACGAGATCGCCAAGGCGAAGGCCCTGCTGGACTCGGGCACCATCTCTGCGAGCGAGTACGAGGCCCTGAAGGCGAAGGTCCTCGGCTGAGGCCCACCGGCACTCGAATCCCGGAATTGGGGGTGGACGCATAGCCGTCCGCCCCCTTTTTCGCGCTCCAATAGTTGTGTAAATCCCCTTGTCGGCACGGGTCTGACAGAGGGGATACATTGACTGAAGCAACGACCGCTGACCCAGAGGTGCTTCCATGGCCCGAGATATCACCCAGCTCATCAACCTGGCTGCCGAGGGGGAACGGATGGCCCCCGTCCGTTCCCGGATGCCGGTCTACGTCGACCTCCTCCCCCCCTGCAACAAGGCGTGCCCGGCCGGCGAGAACATCCAGGAGTGGCTCCGGCTGGTGAAGGCGGGCGACGAGCAGGGCGCCTGGCTGGAACTCGTCAAGAACAACCCCTTCCCCGCGATTCACGGACGCGTCTGTTACCACCCGTGCGAGACCTCCTGCAACCGTGAGGAGCTGGACGGTGCGGTGTCGATCCACTCGGTGGAGCGCTACCTCGGCGACCTGGCCATCGAGAAGGGGTGGACGTTCGCCAAGCCCCGCTTCTCCAGCGGCCGGCGGGTGTTGGTCGTCGGCGCGGGCCCGTCCGGGCTGTCGGCGGCTTACCAACTCGCGAAGATGGGTCACGCCGTCGAGATCCGCGACTCATCCCCGCTGCCCGGCGGAATGATGCGCTACGGGATCCCTGAATACCGGCTGCCCCGCGCCGTCCTGGACGCCGAGATCTCGCGGCTGACCGATCTGGGCGTCCGCATCGTCACCGACTACACCGTCGTCGATCTGATGGCCGATCAAGCCGAAGGTGGCTTCGAGGCGACCTTCGTCGCGATCGGTGCCCACCTGTCCCGCCGGGTGGACATCCCCAATCGGGATGCGTCGAAGATCCTCGACGCGGTCACCTTCCTGCGCGACGTCGCCAGCGGCGAGCGCCCCGAGATCGGACACAAGGTAGCGGTCTACGGCGGCGGCAACACCGCGATGGATGCCGCCCGCGTGGCCCGTCGGCTGGGTGCCACGGAATCGATCATCATCTACCGCCGCAGTCTCGAGCAGATGCCGGCCCACGCCGAAGAGCGCGAGAGCGCCGAGCGCGAGGGTGTCACCATGAACTGGCTGCGCACGATCTCGTCCGTCGATGCCGACGATCTCACCGTCGAGGTCATGGAGCTGGACGCGAACGGCAAGGCTCAGGGCACCGGAAGGTTCGAGAAGCTCGAGGCCGACACCGTGATCTTGGCGCTTGGCCAGGAGACCGACTCCAACTTCCTGCGCCGGATCCCCGGGATGCACTTCGAACACGACGTGCTCAAGGTCGACCCGCGCACCCTGATGACCGACGTGGCGGGCATCTTCGCCGGCGGCGACGCCGTCCCCTCGGAGCGGACCGTGACCGTCGGCGTCGGGCACGGCAAGCGCGCGGCACACCAGATCGACTCCTATCTCGCCGGACGCGAAGCGCCGCCGCGGCCCAAGCACGATGAGGCCACCTTCGACAAGCTGCACCTGTGGTACTTCGGGGACGCGCGACGTACCAGCCAGCCCGAACTGGAACCCTCGGAGCGGATCACCGACTTCGACGAGATCATGGGCGGGCTCACCGACGACGCGGCGCACGTCGAAGCGGCCCGCTGCCTGTCGTGCGGCAACTGCTTCGAGTGTGACGGGTGCCTCGGTTCCTGCCCCGAGGATGCCGTCATCAAGCTTGGCAAGGGCCTGCGTTATCGCTTCGACTACGACAAGTGCACCGGCTGCGGGACGTGCTACGAGCAATGCCCCGTCCACGCCATCGACATGATCGAGGAGAACTGAGATGGGTCGCATCATGATGGACGGCAACGAGGCCGCCGCCTCGGCGGCCTACCGCCTGAACGAGCTGTGCAGTATCTACCCGATCACGCCGTCTTCGACGATGGCCGAGCTTGCCGACGAGTGGGCGGCCGCGCACAAGCCGAATATCTACGGCATGGTGCCGACCGTCGTCGAGATGCAGTCCGAGGGTGGCGCGGCCGGCACCCTGCACGGGGCCCTGCAAGGAGGAGCGTTGAGCACCACGTTCACCGCGTCCCAGGGTCTGTTGCTGATGATCCCCAACATGTACAAGATCGCCGGCGAACTCACCTCGACGGTGCTGCACGTGGCAGCCCGGTCACTGGCGGCGCAGGGGCTCAGCATCTACGGCGACCACCAGGACGTGATGGCGGTCAGGCAGACCGGCTTCGCGCTGCTGTCCTCGGCGAATGTGCAGGAGGCCCATGACCTGGCGGTGGTTTCGCAGCTGGCCACACTTACCTCGCGCATCCCGTTCCTGCACTTCTTCGACGGCTTCCGCACCAGCCACGAGGTGAACTCCGTCGAGTTGCTCAGCGACGATTGCCTGCGCGTCCTAGTGCCCGAGGCTCTCGTCCGGGCGCATCGTCGCCGCGCGCTGTCACCCGAACACCCTTACATCCGGGGGACGGCGCAGAACCCCGACACCTACTTCCAGTCGCGCGAGAGCGTCAACCCGTACTACCTCGCCGTGCCCGGCTTGGTGCAGTCGGCCATGGACGCGTTCGCCGAGCAGGTCGGACGGCAGTACTCCCTGGTGGAGTACCACGGCGATCCCCAGGCCGACCGGGTCGTCGTCATCATGGGATCCGGCGCCCAGACCGTGTTGTCGACCGTCGATCACCTGAACGCCGCCGGCGCGAAGGTGGGCGTCGTGAAGATCCGGTTGTACCGGCCGTTCCCGGTGGCGCAGGTGCTGGCAGCCATCCCCGAGAGCGCGCGCGTGGTCGCCGTGCTCGACCGGACCAAGGAGCCCGGCTCTGGTGGCGAGCCCCTGTTCCTCGACGTTGCAGCCGCCCTGGGCGAGGCCAGCGCGACGGGCGCCAGGGCGCACCTGCCGCGCCTGGTCGGCGGACGCTACGGCCTTTCGAGCAAGGAGTTCACGCCCGGAATGGTCGCTGGCATCTACGACGAGCTTGCCCTGCCCAGCCCGCGGCCACGGTTCACCATCGGCATCAACGACGACGTCACGATGACGTCGCTGCCCTACGACTCGCAGCTCGACATCGAGGATCCGCGCACCCTGCGGGCGGTCTTCTACGGCATGGGTTCGGACGGCACCGTGGGCGCCAACAAGAACACCATCAAGATCCTCGGCTCCATGGCGGACACCTACGCCCAGGGCTACTTCGTCTACGACTCCAAGAAGTCGGGATCGCGGACGGTGTCGCACCTGCGCTTCGGGCCGAAACCGATCGACGCCCCGTATCTGATCAGCAAGGCCGGCTTCATCGGGTGCCACAACTGGTCGATCCTCGAGCGGGTCGACATCCTCGAATTCGCGCGGCCCGGCACCGTGCTGCTGATCAACGGACCCTACGCCCCCGACGAGATCTTCGCCCACCTGCCGCTGCCGATGCAGCGCACGATCATCGACCTCCGGATCGAACTGTGGACGATCGACGCCAACGTGGTGGCCCGCAAGGCCGGCATGGGCCGGCGCACCAACACCGTGCTGCAGACCTGTTTCTTCGCGATCAGCAACGTGATGCCCCGCGACGCGGCCAT